>JBCBKN010000342.1:0-5285 GCA_038521775.1 Pseudomonadota bacterium
CCGGGTGAGGAAGCTTGCCGGCAGGCGGGCGTTGAGGCCATGGCCCGGCAGGTCGATGGGCATGCTCAGATGGCCGGCCGCGGCGAGATGCGGCGTGACCAGCCCCCAGCACCAGGCGCCATGCCAGGAGCCATGGACCAGCACGAAGGCGGTCTTGCCGCCATGCCCGTCGGCCGCGGCAGGCTGCGTGCCCAGCCCGGCAGCCGTGGCGATGCCCCCAAAGAGGCCACCTTTCAGGAGTGCCCTGCGTCGCATCTCACCCTCCGTGTTGATGGCCCGAGACTGGCATGAATGCCCGGTGCGGGGCCAGTTATTTGCTCGTTTCTAGCTGGCTTTGCCCATCTTTACGCGTCTTTGCCCATCTTTACGCGTCTTTGCCCGTCCCGATGCGAGCCGGTTGCCTCACCTCATCGATTGGCGCAGCATCGGAGCAAGTTGGCGCTTTTCGCGCGCGCCGTCCCCGCCGCGCTTGTGATGTGGCGGGCAAGATGAGTATTTTTGCCAAGAAGAAGCGGCTGGGGTCAGCCAGGGCCGGCAAGCGCGCGGGAAAAGGGCGCGGGCAGCGGGCACAGGCGGAGGGGTCGGCACGGGTGGCGGCACTGGGGGCGCCACGGGGGGCGCCACGGGGGGCGGCTGACCGAGAGGATACCGGATCGAACCGCCGGGGGCATGGTGGCCCCGGGCTGTGACAAAGGGAGGATTGAACGATGCCCAAGGGCTATGTGATTGCACGCATCGATGTGTCGGACGCGGCGGAATACGCGAAATACACCGCCGAGACCCCGCGTCTGGTGGCCGAGGCGGGGGGCCGGTTTCTGACCCGCGGCGGGCGTTATGAGGCCAAGGAGGGCGTGGCGCGGTCGCGCAATGTGATCATCGAGTTTCCCGATTTCGAGACCGCGCGGGGGTTTTATGACAGCGCCGGCTATCAGGCGATCCTGCCCCATGCGCTGAAGGGCGCCGAGCGCGAGATGGTGGTCGTCGAGGGGGTCTGAGCCCGCCCTGGCGGCCGGGTCGGCCCCGTATAGACCCGTGTGGCCCCGTGTGGCCCCGTATGCCGCGCGTGGCGCCGGCTCGGCCCCGTGTAGCGCTCTTTAGCGCCGTGCGGCGCCCGCAGAGTTATCCACAGGTCGTGAAACTTATCCACAATTGTCATCCATTCTTCATGACGGCGTGATGCAGCCGTCGCAGATCCTGCGTTTCTGCCAAGAAACAGTGTTGAGGCAGACGCGACATGGCATGCATCGGGGTTTCGCTGCGCGCGGAGCAGACGGTGGAACGGCTTGTGCTGGCCGGATCGGGCGGGGTTGGGCGATCGGCCGACCCCGGCGGCGATCTGGCCCCGCGGCTGGCCCCGCGACTTGTCCCGCGACGGGCCCCGCGACTGGGCCCTCAGCTGGCGCCCCAGCTGGCCCCTCAACTGCCCCCCCAGATGGACGCGCCGCTGACCCAGGAGCTGGCCGCAGCGCTGGACGCCCTTCCGCCCGGGGCGCCGATTGCGGTGCTGATCCATGGCTATCGCTTCGATCCTGGCGCGCCCGATCACGACCCGCACCGGCTGCTTTTTGCCCAGGCCCCGGCCCGGCAATGCGCCAAGCTGGTGAGCTGGACCGAGGGTCTGGGCTTTGACGAGACGCCCGAGACCGGGCTGGCCATCGGCTTTGGCTGGCCGGCGCGGGCGGCGCATCTGCCCTCGCTGGTCCGGCTGGGCCATACCGGGTTTGCCGAGATCTATGCCCGGGCCGGGGCGGCCGGGGCGGCGCTGGCCGGGTTGATCGCGCAGATCGCAGCGCTGGCGCCGGGCCGCCCGATCGACATCCTGGCCCATTCGCTGGGCGCGCGGGTGGCGCTGTCGGCCCTGCCGCGGCTGGAGGCGGGGGCGGCCGGGGCCATCGGACGGCTGATCCTGCTGGGCGGGGCGGAGTATGCAGGAACCGCCCGCGCCGCCCTGGCGCAGATGGGGCATGGATGTGCCGGGGCGCCGGGCCCGGGTCGAATGCCGGCCCGCACGGCGCCCGAGATCTATTCGATCACCGCGCGGCAGAACGATCTTTACGACGCGCTTTTTGAAACCTTCGCGCCGCGCGACGATGCGCTGTGCGACCGGGTGCTGTCGCGCGGCGTCGATGCGCCGAACTGGTTTTCCCTGCAGCTCGATGCGCCGCAGCTGATGGATTGGGCGGCGGCGCGGGGCATTGCCCTCGACCCGGCCGACCGGGCGGTGTGTCATTGGAGCTTTTACACCCGGCCCGGCGCGCTGGCGCTTTATGCCCGCATTCTGCGCGACCGGGCGGCCTGGTCGGTGGCCGCTCTGCGACGGGCGCCGGCCCTGGCCGAGCAGGAGCCGCGCTGGACGCGCCTGTCGGGCCTGCCCAGGGCCGCCATCTCGCTGCCGCGCCCGCGGCTGCGGCGGGCCCGGGGGCTTTAGGCGCCGCGGCAGGGTGGTTCTTGAGCGTGGCGAATGGGGTGGGGTCTGGGATGGGCTGTTGAGCGTATTCTGGGGTGGGCTGTTGAGCGTGTTCTAGGGCGGGCTCTGACCGCAGCCGGGCGGGCTTCACCTGCGCGGGCGGGGCCGCTGACCCCGGCGCGCCCGCATTCAGTTTACTGGACATCGCCGCTGCCGCCGGGCCAAGCTGGCACCCGACCCAAACAGGAGCCACGCCATGCCCGCCCCCATCGAGCTTTACTACTGGCCCACGCCGAATGGCTGGAAGATCTCCATCGCGCTGGAGGAGATGGGGCTGCCTTATGAGGTCAAGCTGATCAATATCGGCAAGGGCGAGCAGTTTGCGCCCGATTTCCTGGCCATTGCGCCCAACAACCGCATGCCGGCGATCGTCGATCCCGAGGGGCCGGACGGCGCGCCGATCGCGATCTTCGAATCCGGCGCGATCTTGCAATATCTGGGCCGCAAGACCGGGCAGTTCCTGGGCGAGACCGAGCGCGAGCGGGTCGAGATCGAGCAATGGCTGATGTGGCAGATGGGCGGGGTCGGTCCGATGGCCGGCCAGGCGCATCACTTCCTGCGCTATGCGCCCTCGATGGAGCCGCCCAATGACCTGCCCTATGCCAAGGACCGCTACCGCAATGAGGTGAACCGGCTTTACGGCGTGCTCGACAAACGGCTGGCCGATCGCGATTTCGTGGCCGGCCCCTATTCCATCGCCGATATGGCGATCTGGCCCTGGGCCAATGGCTGGGAAAACCAGGAGCAGGATATCGAGGCGTTTCCCAACATGAAGGCCTGGCTGGCGCGGTGCTGGGAGCGCCCGGCGGTGCAGGCGGGCCGGGCCGTGGCCAAGGACATGCGCGGCAATCTGCAGACCGACCGGGAAGCGCAGAAGATCCTGTTTGGACAGACGGCGCGGTGACGCCTGGCGGGCCTTTCACGGCCTTGCACAGCGCGGCGCAGGCGTGAAACCCGTCTGAACCGGGTTTTGCCTAGACCCGCCGGTCGAGCAGCGCGCCGCGGGTGCTGGGCTGCGCGGGGACAGCGTCTTGCATGCGCATGGTCATCTCATCGGCCGCGCCCTGGGGCATCTCGGCATCGCGCACGGCCACGGAAAACGAGCTGCCATTGATCATGCGCTGTTCGTTATAGGCGCCATAGCCCGGGGCGGTGATGCTGACCGTGACCAGGCGCGGGCGGGCGCTGACCAGCGCGGCAAAGAGGTTTTCGGCAAAGCTGCGGATCGCAGCCCCGATGCCCAGCGCGCCCTCATCGCGCCCGGCCGAGGCGGTTTCGAGCGGCACGACGGTTGCGCTGCCATCATCGGCGGTCGCCTCCTCCACCTGCCGGTGTTTTGGCGGCGATGGCAGCTGGAAGAACCCTGAAATCACTGGAAACATTGCACCCACCCGGCCGGACCACTTCACCCACACGCACTATGCCATGCCGGGGGTGGCAGGCCAAGGAAGGCCCGGCGTCAAGGTAAACGCGGGCGGGCCCGGATCACCCTGGATCACCCTGGATGTGCGATCATTCGGCCGCGACGCCGGACAGTTCGATCACCGGGTCCATCTTGTCGAGATAGTCCTGCGCCAGATGGCATTTGATCTGGTGGCTCGCGCCCAGGTTACGCACCGGCGGCACCTGGGTGTCGCACAGGCCGCCCGGCACATTGGCCTTATGCCCGCAGCGGGTCTGGAACGGGCAGCCCGAGGGCGGGTTCATGGCCGAGGGGATGTCGCCTTCCAGAAGGATTCGCTTTTTCGTCACCCTTGTGTCGGCGATGGGCACGGCCGAAAGCAGCGCCTCGGTATAGGGGTGATAGGGCGGGGCGAAGACCTCTTCGGTGCTGCCGAACTCCACCACATGGCCCAGATACATCACCATCACCCGGTCGCTGAGATAGCGCACGATCGAGAGGTCATGCGAGATGAAGAGCATGGTGGTGCGGCTTTCGCGCTGGATCTCCATGAGCAGATCGGTCACTGCCGCCTGGACCGAGACATCGAGTGCTGAGACCGGCTCATCGGCGACCACCACCTTGGGCGTGCCGGCAAAGGCCCGGGCGATGCCGATGCGCTGTTTCTGCCCGCCTGAAAGCTGGCGCGGCATGCGGGCGGCAAAGGCGCGGGGCAGCTTGACGAGGTCGAGCAGCTCCAGCATGCGGGCCTCGCGCTCGGCCTGGTTGGCGCCAACGCCAAAAAGCTCAAGCACCCGCATGATCTGGCTGCCCACGGTCATGGAGGGGTTGAGCGTGTCGAAGGGGTTCTGGAACACCATCTGGATCTTGGCGACGGTGCCCTTGTCGCGCGTCTCGATGGGGGTGGATTGAATGTCGAGATTTTCCAGGCTGATCTGGCCGTCGGTCGCGGTTTCCAGCCCCATCAGCACCTTGGCGAGGGTCGATTTTCCGCAGCCGGATTCGCCCACGATGGCCACCGTCTCGGCCTCGCGCGCATCGACGCTGATGGTCTCATTGGCCTTGACCACCCGGGTTTCGCCCGAGCCGAAGAGCGCGCTGGCCGCGACCTGGTAGTATTTCTTCAGCCCCTCGACCTTGAGCACGACATCGCCCGGCTCGGTCGCCGCACTGTCTTCCTTGCGGGGCGGGCCTTCGCTCCAATCGATCTCCTCAAAGCGCAGGCAGCGGCTGTCATGGCGGGTGTCGCCCTGCACCGGCGCCATGGGGATGTCGCCTGCATCGCAGCGCCCCTCTTCGAAATAATCGCAGCGCGGGCCGAAATTGCAGCCCGGCGGGCGTTCATGCGGCAGCGGGAAGTTGCCGGGTATCGCCACCAGCGGGCGCGCGTTCTTGTCGGCACCGGGCAGCGGGATC
>JBCBKN010000343.1:0-5284 GCA_038521775.1 Pseudomonadota bacterium
CGCCACCCGGTCGATCAGCACCCGGGTCTTTCCCGACCCGGCATTGGCCATCACCCAGGCCGAGTGCCGCGGGTCCGCCGCCCGGATCTGCGCCAGGCTCGCCTCATCATGCTTGGGCAAGTCATGCCGGAGTTGATGCGGGGGCTCATGCGGGGGCAGGTCATCCGGGGGCAAAGCATGCGGGGGCTGGTCATCCGGGCGCAGTTTGTCCGGGGGCAGTTTTCTAGGGGGCGTGCCGTCGCCGCTCATGCGCCGTCCTCCGTCGGCCAGCGCAGCGCAGCGCTGTCGGTCATGTCCTCGCCAGTTCCGGACCCCGGTTCGCGCGCGCCCAGCACCCCGGGCGCCCCCTGCACTCCTGTCACCCCGGGCGCTCCCGGCGCCCCGGGCCGGCCTGATAGCGCCGATGCTGCCGTTGCAGGCTCGGCGGCCGCCGGCGCATCGCCCTCCCACTCGCCCAGGCGCGACAGGTGATCATAGGGGCCCTCATAGGTCAGAAAGGCCGGCATCAGCCGGGCGCGATAGGGCGTTTCGGCCCGGTCATAGGCCGACAGCAGCTCGACAAGCCGGGCGGCGTCGGCGCTGGTGTCGAACCGCTCGCCCGGGCCGGTCGAGGAGGGGGCGCGCATCACATGCGTCTTGCCGCCCTCGCCGGCGCCATTGACCCCCAGCCAGACCAGCCGCGCAACCTCGGCCGCCGCCAGGGCGGGAAAGCCACCGGCCTCGGCAATCAGCGCGGTGAGCGGCAGCTGGCGCTGATAGGCGCTGATCTGGGCCGCACTCGGGGGCGCACCGGTCTTGTAGTCAATCAGCGCCAGCCGCCCGTCGGCCAGCCGGTCGATGCGGTCCGCCCGCGCGGTCAGCGTGAAGCGCCCGCCCGGCAGATCGAGCGCCAGCGCACCTTTTTGCTCCAAGGCGGCCACCGCGCCCTCGGCCCGACGGGCCGCCTCGCCGCGCACAAACCAGGCCGCGGCCCGCGCAATCCGGCCCCGCCACAGCCGCCGCTCGGCCGGCCAGGGGATCATCCGGTCGATCTCCGCTCCGGCCAGCGCGGTCAGGCGCGCGGCCTCGACAGCGGCCTCGACAACCTCGGGGGCCAGGGCTGCCCCGGGGGGGCCGGGGGCCAGGGCGGCATAAGGGGCATCGGCTGCATCGGCGGGCAACGGCGCGGCTTCGATATAGCGCTGCAAAACCCGGTGCAGCACCGTGCCGCGCAGCCGTGCATCGGGCGGACGGTCGGGCGGATCGAGCGGCGTGAGCCTCAGGACATATTCGGCATAAAGCGCATAGGGGTCGCGGATCAGCACTTCGATGCGGGTGACCGGCAGGCTGCGCGGGCGCGTGCCGACCGGCGGGGCAGGCTCCGGCCGACGGGCGCGTGGCACCGCCGCCTCCGGCCGGTCGAGCCCGCGGGCCTGGGCCAGATACAACGCACCGCGCCGGCGCATGCCCTGCAGGGCCGCCTCGCCGGGCGCACCGCAGCCCTCCATCAGCTTGGTCAGCCGCACCAGCCAGCGCGCCGGCAGAACCGGCGCCCCGTCGCGCCGTTTGGGCCGGGTCAGCATCACCTCGGGCGCACCCAGCGCGGTTTGAAAATCATGCGCGGCAAGACCGATGCGGCGCTCGGGCGCGGCGAGGCCGAGCTGCGCGCGCATGGGGCGCGACAGCCAGGGATCGGCGCCCGGAAGCGCCGGCCAGACCCCTTCGGCCAGACCGCCCAGGATGACCCGGTCAGCCGTCTCCAGCCGCGCCTCGCGATTGCCAAGAATGCGCAACCGCCGCTCGACCGGCCGGGCCGGATCGGCCGGCGGGACATTCTGCGCGGCCAGCTCCTCATCGAGCAGCCGGGCAAAATCGCGGGCCGATATTGGGCCGCCGCAACCCTCGGCCGCGGCCAGCGCATCTAGCAACTGGTCCGCCGCGCGCCCATCCTCGCGCGCCCAAAGCCGGTTTTGGGGGTTTGGAGGCTGCGGCGAGGGGCTGTCGGTTGGGCCGTCGGTTGGGCTGTCGGAGGGGCGGCCTGAGGGGCTGTCGGAGGGGCCGTCGGAGGGGCGGCCTGAGGGGCCGTCGGCGGCGCTTTCCTCTTCGCCCGGCCGGCCACCCTCTGTCACCGGTTCCGACAGGTTTCCGGCAGGCTCGCCGGCAGCGCTGCGGGAGGTACTGAGGAAGGCCCCGCCGGAGTCAATGCCCGAGTCTACGGCCGAGTCCATGCCCGCCTCCCTGCCCGACCCGTGGCCCGAATCCCCGCGCGAGTTCATGGACGGCTCCCCGCGCGAGTTCATGGCCGGATTCATGCCCGACTCCATGCCCAACTCCATGGCCGTCTCCATGGAAGTCGTCCTGCCGGTCCTGTCCAAGGTCTCTGCCGAGACCCCATCGGTCACCCCATCGAAGGACGCGCCCAAGGATGCCCTCTCGGATCCGCCAGGGGATAGATCGGCATCGGCCGGGGGTCTGCCCGCGGCCAGCGCCTCACCGGTCTGGCGCAGCGCCCGTGCCCAGCCGGCCACATCGCTGCGCGCGCCACCGGTCTCGGATGCCGGTTCTGCGGCCATGCCCGGCCCGGCGGGCCCCTGCGCGGGATCGAGGCGCAGCAGCGGGGCAAGCGCCGCGGCCAGCCAGTTCGCCCAGCGCAGGCGCTCGGCCGTCGGCCCGGCCGCCCCGACCCCGGCCCCGACCGCTTCGGCCCCGACCGCTTCTGCCCCAACGGCCGCGGCCCCAACGGTCCCGGCCCCAACAGACCCCGTCGCGGCGCCGTCGCGCCGACGACGGATCGATCCGGCCCGACCTCCCGAGGCCAGATCGATCAGATCCGCCTCCCCGATCCGCGGCTGGGGATGGGCACGCAGCGCCGCCTCCAGACGGCTTGTGTAGAGGAGATGATCACGCCGTGCCGCCCCCTGCCCCCCGGCAAGCGGATGCTTGAGCATGGCCAGAAGCGGCACCGGGCGGAGCCCGCCGGCAAGCTCGGCCACGCGGCGCAGAAAGATGCCGGGCGGGGTGACCGAGAGGGGGCGCCCGGCGCTGTCATCGGGCAGAATGTCCCAGCGCCCCAGGGCCAGGGTGACCTGGCGCGCAAGCTGGCGGTCGGGCGTTACCAGAATGGCCCGCCGCCCAGGGGTGGCCAATGTCTCACGCAGCGCAAGCGCGATGGCCACGGCCTCCTCCCGCTCCGAGGCGGCCTCAATGAGCGTCATTGCCGCCGACGCGCCGGCCAGACGCGGCGCAAGCTCCGGCACCGCCGCGCGCCAGTCATCGGTCACCGGCGCGGGCTGGAGGGCGAGGCTCACCAGCCGCGCACGGTCGGCATTTGCCGCGGCGGCTGCGGTCCCGGCCTGCGGGCCAGGGCCCGGCGCCGGGTCGCCGGAGGCTCGCGCAGCCCCGGGTCCTGCGCCCCCGGTCCCGCCCAGACCGGGTTGATCGCTGGGATGACCGCCGGGGTCACCGCCCAGGTAAACGCCGGGATCACCACCCGTATCACCGCCCGGATGATCCGCATCGATCCAGGGCCGCACGGCGCCAGGGGTGCATCCAAGCTGCGCCAGAAGCGCGGCAAACGCCGCCTGCGGATGCTCGGCTCCCATCTCCGCCCAGGCCCGGTCGGGCAGACCGGCATCAAAGCCGGGCAGGACCACCGCCCCCTGCGGCAGCCGTGCCACCAGCGCCATCATCTGCGCGGTCAGCGGGCGGCTGCCGGTCGATCCGGCCAGGATCACCGGGCTTTGCGGCGGTGCGGCGGCCCAGCACGCGGCCAGCCCCGCAAGCGCCATCCGCTGACGGGCCAGCGGATCGGGGCGACCCGCCTCCTCTTCGCGCCGGATCTGCGGCCAGGCCTCCACGATGATGCCCAGAAAGGCGCGCGCATCGGCCCAATGCGCGGCATGCTGGCCGACATCGAGCCGGTCGAGCGCCTGCGGGTCCACCCCGGCCTCGTCGAGCTCGTCGATCAGATCGGCAAGGCGCGCGGCAAGTTCGAATCGGGCCGCAATCGGGGCCGCAATCGGGGCCGCAATCGGGGCCGCAATCGGGGCAGCACTCGGGGCCCTGCCCGAGCGGGCCGAGAGATAGCGGCCGACCAGCTCGCTCAGCCGCAGGCGACGGCGCAGCGCCGAGACCGGCTGCGGCAGCAGCGGGGCATCCGGATGCCCGGCCAGATCGGTGACCGCCCGCAGCCGGGGCAGCAGGCTTGCCCCGCCGCGCCGCCGCGCCAGCGCCCGGGCCAGAACCGGCTGGGCCAGCTGCACCGCGCGGGTGGCGTTGAGCCAGATCTCGGCCCGGGCGATCTCCTGCGGCGCCAGCCCGTCGAACCGGCGGGCCAGCCCCTCGCACAGCACCGCGATGAAATCGGCCCCTGGCGGCAGCGCAAAAAGCCGCGGCGCGTCCTGCGGCGCAAAGACCCCCGTCGCCGTTGAAGCCCCAGGTGCAGCGCCAATTGCAGCTCCGGCCGAACCCTCAGCAGCCCCAACCGGAGCCCCAGCCGGGCCCCCAGCCGGGCCCCCAGCCGGGCCCTCGGCCTCCCGCCGCTCCAATGGCCCCACCGGCATCAGAGCCGCGGCGCGCCGGCACCGCCGGCCAGCGCATTGGCCGTGGCAAGCCCTTCGGGCGTGCCGACATCGACCCAACGGCCCGCGCCCACGCAGCCGTAAAGCCCGCCATCGGCGCCCATCGCGTCCCAAAGCCGGTTGAGCGAGAATGCCGCCGGCCAGGCCCCGCCCAGGCGCGACACATGCAGGATCTGGGCACCGGTATAGACATAAGGGGCCGTGGGCCGCGCGGCGCGGCGGGTCAGCCGGCCATCGGCGCCGCAGAAGAAATCGCCGGCCCCGGGATGCGCGAAGGCCGCCTCCAGCGGCACCAGATGCAACAGCGCCTCCATCTCGGCCCGCCAGCCGGCCAGCAGACCCGCCACCGGATCGGCATCCAGCCACAGCGCATCGGCATTGACCGTCAGCACCGGCCCCGGCCCCAAAAGCGGTAGGGCGGCACGCAGGCCGCCCCCGGTCTCCAGGATCTCCGGCGCTTCGGGCGAGAACGCGATCTGCGGCCGCCGCCGCCCGGCCAGATGCGCGCGGATCATGTCGCCCAGATGGTGCAGGTTGACCACCGCGCGGGGGATGCCGGCCGCGGCCACCAGATCGAGCGCCCGATCGAGCAGCGTGACCCCGGCCACGGTCAGCAGGGGTTTGGGCCGGTCGCGGGTCAGCGCGCCCATGCGGCGCCCGAAGCCGGCCGCAAACACCATCGCCGCCTCGGGCAGGGCCCCGCCCGCCGCGCCCGCCCGGCCACC
>JBCBKN010000344.1:0-5246 GCA_038521775.1 Pseudomonadota bacterium
GCAAAAGGTTCAGGCCGAGCTGCGGGGCACCGACAAGGAATCGAAATCGCTGTCGCGCTCGATGGGCAGCACCCTGCGGGGGGCGTTCGAGGATCTGGTGCTTGACGGTGGTCGCGCCACGGATGTGCTGCGCCAGCTTGGCGCGGGGCTGGCAAGCGACGTCTTTGCCAGTGCCATCAAACCGGTGCAATCGGCGCTGGGCGTGGGCGTAAACAGCATCGTCTCGGGTGGCCTGTCGAGCCTGTTCGGCGGCATTCTGCCTTTTGCCAAGGGCGGTGTGGTCTCGTCGGGGCGTATGCAGGCCTTTGCCAGCGGCGGGATCGTGAGCGGTCCCACCGCGTTTCCGATGCGCAATGGCACCGGGCTGATGGGCGAGGCAGGACCAGAGGCGATCATGCCGCTTGCCCGTGGCCCGGACGGGCGTCTGGGCGTTCGCGGCGGCGGTGGCGTGCAGGTCACCATGAACATCACCACCCCCGATGTCGACGGGTTCCGACGCTCGCGCAGCCAGATCGCGGCCGATGTCAGCCGCGCCCTGCGCCAGGGCCAGCGGAACCTCTAGGGAGGATGCAATGAGCTTTCACGACGTGCGGTTCCCGGCCGACATTTCACTGGGATCGACCGGCGGGCCTGAGCGCCGGGTCGAGATTGTCGCGCTGGCCAACGGGTTTGAGGAGCGCAACGCCCCCTGGGCCCATTCGCGCCGGCGCTATGATGCCGGTCTGGGCGTGCGCAGCCTGGATGCGCTGGCCGAGGTGATCGCGTTCTTCGAGGCCCGTGGCGGCCAGCTTTACGGCTTTCGCTGGAAGGATTGGGCCGATTTCACCTCGGGCCTGCCCAGCGCCTCGCCCGCCCCGACGGATCAGACGCTGGGCGTCGGGGATGGTGCGCAGGCAAGCTTTCGTCTGTCCAAGCGCTACCTCTCCGGGCCGGCGAGCTATGACCGGCCCATTGCGAAACCCGTGGCCGGCTCGGTGCGGGTGGCCCTGGATGGAGCAGAGCTTGCCGAAGGCTCGGATTTCTCGGTCGATGCCCAAACCGGATGGGTGACCCTCTCCACCCCGCCCGCAAACGGTGCCGCGCTGACGGCAGGGTTTGCCTTTGACGTACCGGTTCGCTTTGACACCGACCGCATCGCCACGAGCCTCAGCGCCTTTGAGGCCGGCGAGGCGCCCAGCATCCCCGTCATCGAGGTTCGTGTCTGATGCGCGATCTGGATCCTGCGCTGCTCGACAAGCTCAACAGCGGCGCCACAACGCTGTGCCGGTGCTGGCGGCTGACCCGCGAGGATGGTGTGGTCATCGGCTTTACCGATCATGACGGCGATATCTCGTTTGAGAGCACGGTGTTTTCGGCGGCAAGCGGGCTTGTCGCATCGGCGCTGGCACAATCGTTGGGGCTGAGCGTCGACAATACCGAGGTGGTGGGCGCGCTCACCTCTGCCGGGCTTTTGGCCGAAGACCTTGCCGCTGGCCGCTATGATGCCGCGCGGCTTGAACATTGGCTGGTCGATTGGAGCGATCCTGCGCTCAGGGTCCGGCTGTTTGACGGCGAGATCGGCGAGATCACCCGCGGCAAATCTGGGTTTGAGGCCGAGCTGCGCGGGCTCAACACCGCGCTGAACCGACCTGTCGGCCGCGTCTATCTTCGCGATTGCGACGCGGTGTTTGGCGATGCGCGCTGCGCTCTCGACCCGCGCGATCCGCAGTTTTTCGCCACGGCACAGGTGGCGGCGGTGGACGGGCCGACGCGCGTGGCCGTCACCGGGCTGGGCGGCTATGCCGATGGCTGGTTCGCGCGCGGTCGCCTCGACTGGACCCTTGGCCGCAATGCGGGCCTGGTGGGCCAGGTCCGCCGCGACGTGGTCGAGGATGGGCAGCGCTGGCTGGAGCTTTGGGAAGCCGCGCCGGCGCAGCCCGCCATTGGCGACACGGTCGAGGTGATCGCCGGATGCGACAAGCGCGCGGCCACCTGTCGTGACAAATTCGCCAATCTTCCGAACTTTCGCGGCTTCCCGCACATGCCGGGCGAGGATTGGGTCAATGGCTATGCACAGAACGGTGAGCGGCATGATGGCTCGAGCCTCTTTAGCTGAACAGGCCGTCACCGAGGCGCGGCGCTGGATCGGCACGCCCTACCAGCATCAGGCGAGCTGTCTGGGTGCGGGGGCCGATTGTCTGGGCCTGATCCGCGGGGTGTGGCGCGCGCTTTACGGTTGTGAACCGGAGACGGTCGCGGCCTATACGCCGGATTGGGCTGAAGTGACGGGCGACGAGGTGATGTTGACCCGCGCGGCCGCGCATTGCGCGCCGGTTCCGCTGGCGGAGATGCGCGCCGGTGATCTGTTGGTGTTTCGCATGCGCCGCGCGGCTGTGGCCAAACATCTGGGCATTCTGGCCGGCGCACCGGGCGCGGCCACCTTCATCCACGCCTATTCCGGGCGCGCGGTTGCGGAATCCGCGCTGGGCCCGGCCTGGCGCCGGCGCATTGCCGGTGTCTTCCGTTTTCCAGACCCAAGCTGAGCGCGAGGAGATCGCATGGCAACCTTGCTGTTGACCGCCGTCGGCGCTTCGCTTGGCGGCTCATTGGGAGGCACCGTTCTGGGCCTTTCGGGCGCGGTGATCGGCCGCGCTGTCGGTGCGACCATCGGCACGGTGATCGACCGGCGTCTTCTGGGCGGCGGGTCGGATCCGGTTGAGGTTGGCCGTGCGAGCAGCTTTCGCGTCCAGGGCTCCTCGGAGGGCGCCCCGCTGCCCTACACCGCCGGGCGAATGCGCATTGCCGGCCAGGTGATCTGGTCGACGCGGTTTTTGGAGACCGTTTCAAGCGGCGGCGGCTCCGGCAAGGGCCTGGGCGCCGGTCCGGAAGTGCGCGAATACAGCTATTCGGTGAGCTGCGCGATCGGGCTTTGCGAGGGCGAGATCCTGCGCATCGGACGGGTCTGGGCCGATGGCCAGGCTTTCCCGCTCGAAACCGCGACCTACCGTCTTTACCGGGGCGGCGCGGATCAGCTGCCCGATGCGCTGATCGAGGCGGTCGAGGGCACGGGCATGGCGCCGGCCTATCGCGGCACGGCCTATCTGGTGCTGGAAAACCTCGATGTCACCGAGTTCGGCAACCGGATCCCGCAATTCAATGTCGAGGTGTTCCGCCAGCCCGACGTGCCGGCAGAGCTGGTGCCCGAAGTGGCCTGGCGCCCGGCCGACCGGCTGCGCGGCGTCGCGTTGACCCCGGGCACGGGTGAGTATGCGCTGGCCACGACGCGCGTGAACTATGTGCTGGGCAAGGGCGAGGCGCGGCTTGCCAATGTCAACAACACCACCGGCGAGACGGATATCCGCGCCGCGTTTGCCCAGCTTGAGGCCGAACTCCCGTCCTGCGACGCGGTTTCGCTGGTTGTGTCCTGGTTCGGCGATGATCTGCGCTGCGACCGCTGCACGCTGCGGCCGAAGGTTGAGCAGATCACGCATGACGGGGCGGAAATGCCCTGGTCGGTCTCGGGCCTGGCGCGCAGCGGTGCGGAGACGATCAGCCGGAAGGACGACCGCCCGAACTTTGGCGGCACCCCGTCGGACCAGTCGGTGATCGAGGCCATACACGAGCTGCAGGCCGACGGGCGGCGGGTGATGTTCTACCCCTTCATCCTGATGGATGTGCCGGATGCAAACGGCCTGGGCGATCCCTGGACCGGTGCGGTGGATCAGCCGCCCTTTCCCTGGCGAGGCCGGATCACCCTGTCGACAGCCCCGGGCCAGGCAGGCTCGCCCGACAAGACGGCTGCCGCGGCGGCCGAGGTCGACGCGTTTTTCGGCGCAGCCCAGCCCGGCGACTTCGTTCAGCTCGCCGACCGGGTGACCTATACCGGCCCCCAAGATTGGGGCGTTCGGCGGTTCATCCTGCACTATGCGCATCTCTGCGCCGCGGCAGGTGGGGTCGATGCGTTTTGCATCGGCTCGGAGATGCGCAGTCTCACCCAGATCCGGGATGGTGCCGGCAGCTATCCCGCTGTGGCTGCGCTCCGCGCGCTGGCCCAGGATGTCCGCAGCATTCTCGGCCCCACAACCAAAATCAGCTATGCGGCGGATTGGTCGGAGTATTTCAGCCATCAGCCGAGCGACGGATCGGGCGATGTCTATCATCATCTCGACCCGCTCTGGGCCGATCCGGCGATCGATTTTGTGGGCATCGACAATTACATGCCGCTGTCGGATTGGCGCGATGCCCCCGGCCATGCCGATGAGGATGCCGGCTCGATCTACGATCTGGACTATCTTGCCGGGAACATCGTCGGCGGCGAGGGGTTTGATTGGTACTATGCCGATGCCGCCGGGCGGGCGGCCCAGACGCGTCTGCCGATCGTCGATGGCGCCTATGGCGAGGATTGGATCTTCCGCTACAAGGACCTCGTGTCCTGGTGGTCTCAGCCGCATCATGATCGCCCGGGCGGGGTGCGTGCGACCACCGCAACCGATTGGGTGCCGCAGGCAAAACCGATCTGGTTCACCGAGTTCGGATGCCCGGCGGTCGACAAGGGCACCAATCAGCCGAATGTGTTCTGGGACCCGAAATCGTCGGAGAGCCTGCTGCCCTATCACTCATTGGGCACGCGCGATGACTACATCCAGCTGCGCTATCTGCAGGCTCAGTTCCGGCATTGGTCCGACCCGGCCGCGAACCCGGTGTCCAGCGTCTATGGCGCGCCGATGCTCGACCTGGCCAATTGCTATGCATGGGCGTGGGATGCGCGGCCCTGGCCCGATTTTCCGGCCCGCGAGGATGTCTGGTCGGATGGGCCGAACTACACGCTGGGTCACTGGCTGCAGGGACGCATGGGCTCGGCAAGCCTGGCTGAGCTGATTGCCGAATGCTGTCTGCAGGCGGGGCTGACGAGCTTTGACGTCTCGGGCGTCTCCGGCAGTGTGACGGGATTTCTGCGTGACAGCCCGGGCACGGCGCGGCAGTCGCTGCAGCCCCTGATGCTGGGCTATGCTGTCGATGCCTCGGAGAGCGGCGGCAAGGTCGGGTTTCGGATGCGTGCCGATCAGGACGTCACCGACATTTCCGAGGAGACATTGGCGCTTGAACGGGACGCGGCCGATGAGCGACCGCTGGAGTTGCGCCGCGACGCGGCCTCGGTCAACCCCGACGCGGTCCGGCTTGGGTACCTTTCGGTTGAGAACGACTATCAGACCGCCGCTGTCGAAGCCGTGCATCCGACCGCATCGCTGCAAAACGCCGAGGCCAGC
>JBCBKN010000345.1:0-5236 GCA_038521775.1 Pseudomonadota bacterium
TCGCCCGCATAGGCCGCGCCATAGACGCCTGAAAGGGTGCGGGTTTCGGCGGCATGCCGGCCCCAGGCACGCTCCATCGCATCGGAAATCTCGCCCACCGTGGCCCGGGCGCGCGCGGCCGCCACGGCCAGGGCCAGGATGTTGCCCTCCCCGGTGGTCGCGGCCTGCTCAAGCGCCGCAAGGGCGCCGTCGCAGGCCGCGGCATCGCGGCTTTGCCGGATGCGAGCCAGCCGCGCCACCTGCGCCTCGCGCACGGCGTCATTGTCAACATCGAGGATATCGATGGGGTCTTCCTGGGCGGGGCGGTATTTGTTGACCCCGACGATCACCTCCTCGCCCCGGTCGATGCGCGCCTGTTTTTGCGCCGCGGCCTCCTCGATCCTGAGCTTGGGCATGCCCGAGGCGACCGCCTTGGTCATGCCGCCCAGCCCATCGACCTCCTCGATCAGCGCCCAGGCCTTTTCGGCCAGATCGGCGGTGAGCCGTTCGACAAAATAGGAGCCCGCCAGCGGATCGACGACGTCCGTAATGCCCGTCTCCTCCTGCAAGATCAGCTGGGTGTTGCGCGCGATGCGGGCGGAAAACTCGGTGGGCAGCGCCATCGCCTCATCAAGCGCATTGGTGTGCAGCGATTGCGTGCCGCCCAGCACCGCGGCCAGCGCCTCCAGCGTGGTGCGCACGACATTGTTGTAGGGATCCTGGGCCTGCAGGCTGACGCCCGAAGTCTGGCAATGGGTGCGCAGCATCAGGCTTTGCGGTTTCTGCGCGCCGAAGCCTTCCATGATCCGGTGCCAGAGCAGACGGGCGGCGCGCAGCTTGGCCGCCTCCATGAAGAAATTCATCCCGATCGCGAAGAAAAACGACAGCCGCGGCGCAAAGGCATCGACATCGAGCCCCTTGGCGAGTGCCGCTTTCACATATTCCTTGCCATCGGCCAGGGTGAAGGCAAGCTCCTGCACCAGCGTCGCGCCGGCCTCCTGCATATGATAGCCCGAGATCGAGATGGAGTTGAATTTCGGCATCTCGGCGGCGGTATAAGCGATGATGTCGGCCACGATCCGCATCGAGGGTTCGGGCGGGTAGATATAGGTGTTGCGGACCATGAACTCCTTGAGGATGTCGTTCTGAATGGTCCCGGACAGAGCGGCGCGGTCGACCCCCTGCTCCTCACCCGCCACGATGAAGCTCGCCAGCACCGGGATGACGGCGCCGTTCATGGTCATCGAGACGCTGACCTTGTCGAGCGGGATGCCGTCGAAGAGGATCTTCATATCCTCTACGCTGTCGATGGCCACGCCGGCCTTGCCGACATCGCCCTCAACCCGCGGATGATCGCTGTCATAGCCCCTATGGGTGGCCAGATCGAAGGCCACCGAGACGCCCTGCTGCCCCGCCGCCAGATTGGCGCGGTAAAAGGCGTTGGAGGCCTCGGCGGTGGAAAACCCGGCATATTGGCGGATGGTCCAGGGCCGACCGGTATACATCGTGGCGCGCGGGCCGCGCAGGAAGGGCGCCTCGCCAGGCAGGCTCTCCAGATGGGTGAGCCCTTCAAGATCGGCGGCAGTGTAGAGCGGCTTGACCGGAATGCCCTCGGGCGTGGTGCGGGTCAGCCCGGCCGGATCGCGGCCCTTGAGTTCACGTGCCGCCAGATCGCGCCATCTGTCCGGATCGCTCATCGCATCGCCTCATCCGCCATTGACCTGCCCTGTCATAGCGCGGACCGCGGCAAATGTCAGCGCGTCAGGCAAAAAGCTCATGGCAGAGCTCAAGCGCCTCGACCAGAACATCGATCTCGGCCTTTGTGTTGTAAAGGCCAAGGCTTGCCCGGCAGGTGGCGCTGACGCCCATATTCTCCATCAAAGGCTGGGCGCAGTGATGCCCGGCGCGCACCGCCACGCCCTTGCGGTCGATCACCGTGGAGATGTCATGGGCATGGGCCGCCCCCTCCATCGTGAAGGAGAAAATGGCGCCCTTCGTGGCGCTGGTGCCCTGCACCGTGAGCCAGTTCAGACCGGCCAGCCGCTGGGCCGCGTAGTCGCGCAAATCCCGCTCATGCGCCGCGATATTGTCGAGCCCAAGCTGGGACATGAAGTCGAGCGCCGCCCCCAGCCCGATGATCTGCACGATGCCCGGGGTGCCGGCCTCGAATTTATGCGGCGGGTCGTTCCAGGTGACACGGTCCTGATGGACCTCGCGGATCATATCGCCGCCACCGATGAAAGGCTGCATCTCGGCATAGCGCGCATGGTTCACATAAAGCGCGCCCGAGGCCGAGGGGCCGTAGAGCTTGTGGCCCGTCACGGCATAGAAATCGCAGCCCAGGGCCGCCATATCGACCGGCATATGCACCGCCGCCTGGCTGCCATCGATCACCGTGACGATGCCGCGGTCCCGCGCCGCCGCGCAGATCGGGGCGAGATCGACCACCGTGCCCAGCACATTCGACATATGCGTCAGCGCCACAAGCTTGGTGCGCGGGCCCATCGCATCGATCACCGCCTGGGGGTCGAGATCGCCCTTGGCATCCACGGGCACCCATTTGAGCACCGCGCCCTGCCGCTCACGCAGAAAATGCCAGGGCACGATGTTGGCGTGATGCTCCATCACGCTCAGGATGATCTCGTCGCCCGGGCCGATATTGGGCAGGCCCCAGCCATGCGAGACGATGTTCAGGCCCTGGGTCGAGCCGCTGGTCAAGACGATCTCCTCCTCGCGCGCGGCCCCCAGAAAGGCGCGCAGCTTGCCGCGCACCGCCTCGTAATTGTCCGTGGCAAGGTTGGAGAGGTAATGCAGCCCGCGATGCACATTGGCATATTCCTCGGAATAGGCCTTGGTGACCGCATCGATCACCGCGCGCGGTTTCTGGGCCGACGCGGCATTGTCGAGATAGACCAGCGGCTTGCCGTGCACCTCGCGCGCCAGGATCGGAAACTCGGCACGGATGGCGTCGACATCATAGGGCGCCTGGTCGGGAAGTGTGTCGGGCATCAGGATGCTCCCGGTGCCTCAAAGCCGGCCGAGGCAAGGACAATGGAGAGAACGAGCAGCAAGCCCAGCGACAGGCCGAAGGTCGCCATGGCCACACGGGCGGGGCTTTTGAAGCCATGCACCTCGGCCACGATGCAGGCAAAGATCCACAGCGTCCAGATCGCGACGCCCAGCATGGCCACCTCGCGCAGGGGCGAGGGCAGCGCGATCGCGATCAGCAGCAAGGCGAGCACCCCCGGCTCAAGCAAATTGAACCAAGCGATGGCGCTGGCGACCTCCTGCAGCCGTCCGGCGCCGCCAAAGGCGCGGCCAATCCAGTAGACCAGAAGCGAGCCGGCGCCGAAGGTCAGAAAGGACTGGGCGACGAGTTCGAAGAGGGAGCTGCCCTCCGGCTCTGTGGCCTCCTCGTCCGGTGCCAGTGCAGGTTCGGGCATGATCATCAGGAAGATCGCGATGATCAGCAGGCTGGCAAAGGTCGCCGTCAGCACCATCAGCCCGATCTGCGGCCAGGTGAGCTGCCAGCCCAGAACGCGCCGAGCGCCCGCACGCGGGTCGGCGACTGTCGTGAGCAGAGCGTCTCCTAGCACATCGGCCATCGCATTGTCCCTCAGCCCACCGCCCCTTGCGTCTCCGCCACCCGGCCCGCCCCGTCCCAGCCCATACCAGTTCGGCCCTTCCCGGTTCGGCCCGTTCCTACTCTGCCCGTGTCGCTCATCCGGCCGACGCGGCGATGCGGAGGAGCCCCGCAAAGGCGAGCGGTACCGCCAACAGGGCCACAAAGACAAGGGGGGTGCGGCGCAACTGTTCGAATTCCGACAGACCGACCGCCCAGAACCACAGATAGGCAAGCCAGGGCAAAAGCAAAACCGCCCGTGCGATTTCGCCGCCCAGTTCGAGCGTCGTGACGATGGTCTGGCTGACCAGCATCGGCGGGATCGCCAGCAGCAGCGCCCAGAAGAGCGCCAGCCGCCCGCTCTGCCAGCCGCCCGCCCCGCCCGCCATACGCGCCGCGGCCCGCGCGAGCGCGGCAAGCGCATAGAGCATCAGCGGGCCGAAGAACACGTGGCCCACGAACTGCGCCCCGGCAAAATCGGCCAGATCGACGCCGGGCGGGACCGTTGCAATCAGCGCCGGCAGGCGGGCGGCAAATACCAGCGCGCAGCCCAGCATCGCATAAAGCAGCAGGCTTGCCTCCGAGATCCGCGCAAGCTCGCCCCTGAACGACCCGCGCAGATCGCCATAGCCGGACAGGACGCGCCCGAGCAGGGTCGCCTGCATCAGCCCGGCGCGCCCGCCACACCCGGCGCGCCCGTCACGTCCGGTGACCCCGCCACGTCCGGTGACCCCGCCACGTCCGCCGCACTCACGGTCAGATCGCCCGGGGCGCCGCGATGGCGCGCCAGCCAGCCCTGCAGCCGGATCCGGATATCATCGGCAAAGCGCTCGTCGCTGATCTCCTGCACCGCCTGATCGAGAAAGGCCAGGATCAGCAGGTTCTCCGCCTCGGCCCGGGGGATCCCGCGGGAATTGAGATAAAAGAGCGCCGTCTGGTCCACCGCCCCGACGGTCGAGCCATGGCTGCATTTGACATCATCGGCGTAGATCTCCAGCTCCGGCTTGGCGAGGAACTGGCTGTCCTCGTCCAAAAGCAGGCCCTGGCTGGTCTGGTAGCCGTCGGTCTTCTGCGCACCCTCACGCACCAGGATCTTGCCCTGAAACACCCCGGTCGCACCATTGCGCAGCACCTTCTTGAAGACCTGGCGGCTCTCGCAATCGGCCGCGCCATGGGTCACGAACACCGTGTCGTCATGCAAAAAGTCGCGGTCGCCCAGACAGGCCCCGGCGATATGGGCCGAGGCGCCGGCGCCGACCATCTCGACCACATGCTCATTGCGGGTCAGCCGGCCATTCACGGTCAGGGTGAAGCTCTTGTACTCAGCGCCCGCGCCCAATCGGGCAAAGGCATGGGTGACCGCGCGCCGCTCATGATCACGGCCCTGGGCCCGGACATGGTGGAAGACCGCCCCATCGCCCAGGGCGACCTCCATGCATTTGTTGAACCGCGCCGCGGCGGGCCCGTTTTCGAGAAGCGTGAGCTCGGCGCCGGGGTCGAGCTTGATGACATGGCGGATGGCCGCGTCCGAGCCGGTATCCTCATGCAGATAGCGCAGCGCCACCGGCTTTGCGGCCTTGCCCGTGGCCCGGATCACGGCGCCAGTGGGCGCGACGGCGGTGTTGAGCGCGGCCA
>JBCBKN010000346.1:0-5226 GCA_038521775.1 Pseudomonadota bacterium
GACATCTCCACAACCTTCGTCTTCGGCCTGCCGATCACCGGGTTCTACCTGATTGCGATCACGCTGGTGATGTGGGTGGTGCTGGAATACACGCCCATGGGCCGGTATCTTTATGCCATCGGCGCCAACCAGCGCGCCGCCCAGCTCAACGGCATCCCGACCCGCCGATATGTCATCGGGGCCTTCATGGCCTCGGGCGCGATGACCGCGCTGGCCGGCATCATCCTGGCCTCGAAACTGCGCATCGGACAGGCCTCGGTGGGGCTGGAGTTTCTGCTGCCCGCGCTGGTGGGGGCCTTTCTGGGCTCCACGACCATCAAGCCCGGGCGGGTCAATGTCTGGGGCACGGTGGTCGGCGTGGCGATCCTGGCCGTGGGCATCTCGGGCATTCAGCAATTCGGCGGGTCGTTCTGGGTCGAGCCGCTGTTCAACGGGGTCACGCTGCTGATCGCCATCGGCATCGCGGGCTACGCGCAGCGGCGCAAAGGCGCTGCAAAACGATGACATCAAGAAACGGGAGGAAGACATGCGGAAACTAACGCTTTGGGGCCTTGCCCTGGCCGCCTCGGTCGCCCTGGCGGCCCCTGCGCCGGCCGAAACGCCCTGGGACGGGCCGACCACCGGCCCTGTCGCGGCCGAAGGAAAGTTCATCGTCATTCTGGCCGGCGATCTGAAAAACGGCGGCATTCTGGGCGTCACCTCGGGCATCGAGGAAGCCGCGGCCAAGATCGGCTGGGAGGTTCGGGTGCTCGACGGGGCAGGCTCGATCCAGGGCCGCACCGCGGCCATCGGCCAGGCGCTGGCGCTCAAGCCCGACGGCATCATCATCAACGGGTTCGACGCGATCGAACAGCAGGCAGCGCTTGAAGGCGTGGTCGCCGCGGGCATTCCCATGGTGGCCTGGCATTCGGGGCCCAAGATCGGCTGCGAGGCGCCGGGCGGGATCTTTGCCAATGTCTCGACCGATGCGATGACCGTCTCGGAGGTCGCGGCCGAATGGGCTCTGGCCGATGGCGGCGAGGATGTCGGCGTGATCATCTTTACCGACAGCACCTATCAGATCGCCATCGACAAGGCCGACCGGCTGAAGGAGGTGATCGAGGCCGGCGGCGGCACGGTGCTGGAATATGTCGACACGCCGATTGCCGACACCTCCACCCGGATGGGGCCGCTCACCACCTCGCTCCTGCAGAAATACGGCGCGCGTTGGACCCATGCCCTGGCCATCAACGACCTTTATTTCGACTTCATGGGCCCCGCGCTCGCCTCGGCCGGGATCCCCAGCGAGGATGGCCCCCAGGCCGGGTCGGCCGGCGACGGGTCCGAGGCCGCCTTCCAGCGCATCCGCACCGGCAATTACCAGACCATCACGGTGGCCGAGCCGCTCAATCTGCAGGGCTGGCAGCTTGTCGATGAGCTCAACCGCGCAATCCAGGGCGCGCCCTGCTCGGGCTACATCACCTCGCCCGCGCTGGTCACACAGACCGGGCTGGAGAAGCTGGGCGACAGCAACCAGTTCGACCCCGACACGCCCTATCGCGCGGCCTATGCGGAAATCTGGGGCAAGTAAGCAAGACCCATCACGAGGGGGCGCGCGACACCGGCGCGCCCCGACAACACAGTTCCGGGGAGCACCAACTTGTCCGACCCTCTTGTCCAGATGCGCGGGATCACCAAGCGCTTCGGCGGCGTTACGGCGCTGCTCAATGTCGATCTCACGGCCCGCGCCGGTGAGGTGCTGGCGATTGTCGGCGACAATGGCGCGGGCAAATCGACGCTGATCAAGATCCTGACCGGGGTCTATCAGCCCACCGAGGGGACCATCGCGCTGGACGGGGCGCAGGTGGCCTTTTCGAGCCATGCCGAGGCCATCGAGATGGGCATCGACGCGGTCTATCAGACGCTGGCGCTGGCCGATCATCTCGACCCGGCCGCGAACATGTTCCTGGGCAATGAGCTGACCCGCCAGGTTCTGGGCATCACGCTTTTGGACAACAAGCGCATGCGCGCCGAGACCGAGCGGGTGCTGATGGAGCGGCTCGGGGTCCGGCTCAAATCGCTCGACGCGCCGACCGAAAGCCTGTCGGGCGGGCAGCGCCAGGCCGTGGCCATCGCCCGCGCGGTCTATCACGAGGGGCTGCGCGTGCTGGTGATGGACGAGCCCACCGCGGCGCTCGGCCCGCAGGAAACCGCCCGCACGCTCAAGCTGATCCAGACCCTGCGCGACCAGGGGCTGGCGGTGATCCTGATCAGCCATTCGCTCGACGATGTCTTCGCGGTTTCCGACCGCATCCATGTTCAGCGCCGCGGCCAATGCGTGGGCGTGGTCGAGACCGCGCAGAGCAACACGCAAGAAGTGCTCGGCCTGATCGTCGGCGCAGAGGAGGCCGCGTGATGACATTGGCACCCGACACCCCCCGCGGCATCACCGAGCGGCTGGAGCCCTATATCGCGATCATCGGGCCGATGGTGATGATCCTGGCGATCTTCATCTTCATGGGCATTGCCGAGCCGTCGCGGTATTTCCGCGCCACCAACCTCAACCTGATCCTGCTCGACGCGGCACTTTACATGCCGATGGCCATGGCGATGACCTTTGTCATCACCCAGCGCGGCATCGACCTTTCGATCGGCTCCATCGCCGCCCTGTCGGGCATTCTGATGGCCTTTCTGATTAAGCAATACGGGTTCTCGGTCTATATCGCCGTGCCGATTGCCATTGCGCTTGGCGCGGTGATGGGGCTGATCAACGGCCTGATCATCACCCGGCTGAAGGTGCCCGACCTGATCGGCACCCTGGCCATGGATCTGGTCTATCGCGGCTTTGCGCTGGTCATCGCCAAGGGGCTGGTGCTGGCGCGGTTTCCGGAGTTTCTGACCGAGATCGGGCGCGGGCAGATCCCGGGTTTTGTGCCGATCCCGGTTATGATCGGCATTGCCACCATGGTGGCGGGCTATCTGATGCTGCGGCGCACCTATTTTGGGCGCTACACCGTCGCGATCGGCTCGAACCCCGAGGCGGCCGAGCTGACCGGCATTGCCGTCAGCCGCCACAAGGTGCATGCCTATGTGCTCTGCGGGGCCTGCGCGGCCCTGGCCGGGGTGATGCTGACCGGCAAGCTCAACGCGATCCAGGCGACCTCGGCGCCCTATTTCAACCTGCATGTCATCGCGGCCGTGGTCGTGGGCGGCACATCGCTCTTTGGCGGGCGGGCCTCGATGCTGGGCTCGTTTGCCGGCGTGCTGCTCCTGTCGATGATGATCAACGCGCTTGTCACCCTGCGCATCGAGTTCTTCTGGCAATCGGTCGCCTCGGGCGTCGTCATCGTCAGCTCGGTCGCCCTTTATGCCTGGATGCAGAAAAAGGACCGCGACGGCGCGGCGGGGCTCTTTGCCGGGCTGCGCACGCCAAGCGGACAAAAGATGCTGCGCTTCAGCGCGGCGATCATCGGCGCCCTGATCCTGCTTCTGGCGATCGGGGGCATTCTGGCCGAAGACCCGATGCCGAGCGGGTGACCGCATACCGGCAGAGCCATCACGTTTTACCAAGGGAGGAACCACATGAACCGATCACTGACCGCTGGCCTCATCGCCGCCATTGCGCTGGGCCAGAGCGCGCTTGCCGACGGGCATCTGCCGCTGCGCGAGCTGCCCGACATCGCCGAGCGCGACTATTGGGTGCCCGATGAGGTGAATGCCGAGGGCAAGCTGGAGGCGCTGCAGGCCGTGGTGGGCACCGAGGCCGCACCCTTTACCGGCACGCTGGACGATCCGATCCAGATCGCGCTGATCTACCCCTCGGCCGACACCTCCGATTTCTGGGCGCGCAACTATCTGGCAATGACCAAACGGCTCGACGAGCTCGGCATTGCCTATGAGACCACCGAGTTTGCCAGCCGCCAGATCGAGCATTCGCTGCAATCGACCTATGCCAACCAGGTCGAACAGGATGCCGACCTCTATGATTATGTGATCTTCGGCCCGTCCGAGCTCGCCATTCAGGCCGACAATATCGACAAGCTGGCCGGCAATGACGGGTTCACCACCTATGTCTGGGCCTTCCACACCCCGCTGAAGGACCTGACCAACCAGCCCACGGTCTGGTTCGACTTCTCCTCGGCCGCCGGCGCGCTGGTGATGTGCGACTACATGATCTCGCGGCTGGGCGAGGGCATCACCATGGCGATGAACCGCGGCATCCCCGGCATCACCGACAACCAGCGCTCAGGCGATTTCAAGGCCTGCGTGGAGGAGAAAGCCGGCTGGACCACGGTCTATGAGCATTACGGCGAGTATCAGCGCGAGGGCGGCTTTGAGGGCACCACGCTGATCATGCAGGCCTATCCCGAGGCCACCGTGATCCACAATGCCAACACCGCCATGGCCATGGGCTCGGTCGAGGCACAGCTTGCCCTTGCCAAGGAAAAGGAGATCTTCTCCACCGGCTGGGGCGGCACCGGGCTTGAGCTGGAAGCGATCCGCCGCGGCGAGCTTGACGCCACGCCCATGCGGATGAGCGATGATGTGGGCGCGGCCACCGCCGAGGCGATCAAGGCCGATCTGGAAGGGCGCAATGATGAGCTGCCGCTGGTGTTCCTGGGCCGCATCACGGTGGCCCATGACCAGATGAGCGTCGAGGAAATCGATGCGCTGGAAGAAGAGGCCTTCCGCTTTTCGGGCATCGGCGCGCTGAGCCGCTGAGCCCCGAGCAACTGAGACCTGAGCGCTAGTACCTAAGACCTGCGCCGTACCGCACGCTCCCGGGCCGCACGCGGCCCGGGATCACCCGAAACGGTTCGCCTTCATGCCCAGCACCAGCTTGCCCTGAACTTTGCTGGTCGCCTCGGCCTTCGTAACCGCTCCGTTCTTGTTCACATCCAGGGGCTTGTTCTGCTCATAGGCCCGCTCGCCTTCTGAAAAGAGAACGAAACTCTCCAGCTCGCCGATCGCCATGGGCCAGAGAATGGCCATGTAGATGTCGCTGAGCGATGTCAGCGGCCGGCCCCGCGCCTTGCCGGCGAAATAGCGTTCGACGAAATCGAGCTGCTGCAGCCCGGTCATGGTGGCCAGGGCATCGAGCGTGGTGCCCAGCTCCTCGGCCGTGAAATCCATGAACTGGATCAGCCCCGTGGCATTGCTGATCGGGTTGCGGATGTCGGTGCGAAAACTGTCGGCGCTTTCAAAGGCAATGGCCGCCATCAGATGGTTGGGATCGGCGCGCAGCCC
>JBCBKN010000347.1:0-5223 GCA_038521775.1 Pseudomonadota bacterium
ATAATCGCGCCGGCCTTCGCGCCATCATGGCGACCCCGTCACGGCAACAGGGCTGGCGGCGGCTCCGCCGGCAGATCGGCATTGGGCGGGCGCGGATAGATCGGGGCAGGGCGCGGCCCCGGCCCGGTGCGCCGCGCCAGAACGGCAAGCAGCGCGGGGTCGGCGCTGTCCTCCGGATCTGCCCAGCGGTGCTGCGGAAGCAGGCGGCCGGCGGGCCCGACGCTCACACAGCCCGGGGGCAGGTCGAGCGTCGCGATCTCGGTTGACGCAAGCTGGCGCGGCCGATCCCACCCGCCGGGACCGAAGAGCTGGACATGCAGGCTCTCGCCCCGCGCGGCGGCCGAGGCCAGTACCGGGCCGGCATGGCCCTCGGCCAGGGCCTGCAGCCGCCCCACCCCGATTGCCGGAATGCCAAGCCCCAGCGCCAGCCCGCGCGCCGCGGCCACAGCGATTCGGATGCCGGTGAAATTGCCGGGGCCGGTGCAGACGGCAATCGCCGAAAGATCCCGCCAGGCCAGGCCGGCATCGGCCAGGCAATCCGCAAGAAGGGGGATCAGGAGCGCGTCCTGACCGCGGGGCAGCTCGACCCGCCGCCGGCTGCGCGCGGTCTCGCCCAGAACGAGCGCGACCGCGCATTGCGCGGCCGAACAGTCAAAACCCAGTATGGGAGTGTCGGCGCCGCCGGGCTCAGGCGGCAACCGGGCGGACCTCGACCACTTCCGGAATGTAGTGCCGCAGCAAGTTCTCGATGCCCATTTTCAGGGTCATGGTCGAGGAGGGGCAGCCGGCACAGGCGCCCTGCATGTGCAGATAGACAACGCCGCGCTCGAACCCGTGGAAGGTGATGTCGCCGCCATCCTGGGCCACGGCCGGGCGCACCCGCGTGTCCAGCAGCTCCTTGATTTGCGAGACGATCTCGCCATCCGGTCCGGTATGCTCGGCATGACCGCCCGAGCCTGCGGCATCCCCCTCCAGCGCGGGCGCGCCGGACTGGAAATGCTCCATGATCGCGCCCAGAAGACCGGGTTTGAGATGCGCCCAATCCTCTCCATCGGCCTTGGTGACGGTGACAAAATCATGGCCGAGAAACACCCCGGCAACGCCCGAGACGGCGAAGAGACGCCGTGCCAGCGGCGAGGGTGCTGCCGAATCAGGCCCCGGAAAATCGGCCGTTCCGCTGTGCAGCACCGGCTGGCCCGGCAGAAATTTCAGCGTTGCCGGATTGGGCGTCGTCTCGGTCTGTATGAACATCGGCTGGCCCTCCTATTCCCGGCGGAAGATGGGCGCGGAGGCTGGAAATATCAAGAATGATTCCAAATTGTCGCCGCGCGCGGGCGCGACATCGTGGCCAGGCTGCGCCTTGCGGTTGCGCAGGCGGGCTGGTTTCGCGATAGTGTCGCGGGGCGAGGGGTGCGATCCGGGGAGGACACCATGCCGTCAGTCAGCAAAGGCGTCACACGGCGTAGCGTTCTGGTGGGCAGCGCAGCTGCGGCCGGGGTGTTGGCAGCGCCGCATGTTGGCCGCGCACAGGGCGTTGCCCTGCGCAGCAACCACCCGTTCGGGCCGAGACATCTATTGACCTTCGACGTGCTGGAGCCGTGGGGCGAGATGGTTGCGGAGCTGACCGATGGCCGTGTCGTTCTGGAACGGCTGCCGGAGGCTGTCGGCCCGCCGCCGGTGACCTATGAGGCGCTGCGCAGCGGGGCCTGCGACATCAGCTATTCGGTGCATGGCTATTCGGGCGATGATGCGTTTCCGCGCGCCCGGCTGGGACAGTTCTCGTTCCTGGGCGATTCCTGGGGCGCCTCGCCGGTCTTTGCGCAGATCTATCTGAACTATCTGCGCGGCGCGGAAGAGCATGCGGGCATCAAGCTGCTCACCGTGTTTGAGCATGGGCCGGGGCAGCTATTCTTGCGCGACGCGCGCATCACCGAACCTTCACAGCTCGTGGGGCTGAAATTCCGCAATTCCGGCGGCTATATCTCAAAGCTGCTGACCGATCTGGGCGCGACGGCAATTCCGATGCCGCCCCAGGCGGTGGCCCCGGCCATGGCCTCGGGCGAGATCGACGGGGTGGCCTTTCCCTATGAGGGGGCGCTCACCTTCGGTCTGATCCCGGAAACCGGTGCGGTGATCGAGCTTCCGGGCGGGTTTTACAACGCCTCCTGGCTGCTGGGCATCAATCAGGCCCGCTGGGATGCAATCGAGGCCCGCGACCAGCGCGCCATTGAGGGCATCTCGGGCGTTCTGATCTCGGAGCTCGCGGGCAAGGCCTGGGACAGCTATGATTATGTCGGACGTCAGGCCTGTCTGGATGCGGGTGTGGATGTGCGCCGCGCCGGGCCGCTGATGGATTCCGCAGTGCGGCGGATCGCCCAGAAATATGAGGCCGAGTGGACCCTGCAGATGACCGCGCAGGGCTTTGACGGGGCGGGCCTGCTGGCCGAGCTGCGCCGGCGCACCCGGGTCGAGAAGCTGTGAGCCTGTGACCTGTGACGGGCGGCGGCGCCGGCCGGATGGCAGGCGTCCCACCCGCCCGCCATCCGGCCGGTCCCAGCGCGTCGGGACCCGGGAGAGGATGGCTCAGGCCGAGCGCGTGGGGCGCAAAAGATGCGGGCGGGCGGCGTCGTAAAGTGCGCTGTCGGGAAAGACCGTGTCGTCGAAGACCCGTCCCACCAGAACCAGCGCTGTACGGGTAAGCTTGGCCGCGCGCGCCTTGGCGTGGATGTCGCTGAGCGTGCCGCGCAGGAATTGCTGGTCGGGCCAGCCGACCCGATAGGCAATCACCACCGGACAGTCCGCCCCATAGATCGGTGAGAGCTGGCGTTCGATCTCGCGCAGATTGCGGATCGAGAGATGGATCGCGAGGGTGGCCCGGCTGGCGCCCAGGGTGGCCAGATCCTCGCCCTCGGGCATGGCCGAGCTTTTCATCGAGGTGCGGGTCAGGATCACACTCTGCGCGATCTCGGGCTGGGTCAGCTCCTGCCCCAGGGCGGCGGCCGCGGCGGCATAGGCCGGCACCCCCGGCGTGATCTGATAGGGAATGCCGCTTGCGCGCAGCCGGCGGATCTGCTCGGCAATCGCGCCGTAAAGCGAGGGGTCGCCCGAATGCACCCGCGCCACATCGCGCCCCTTGGCATGGGCCGAGGTGATTTCGCCGATGATCTCGTCGAGCGTCATGGCGGCCGTGTCGCGGATATGGGCGCCATGCGGCGCGCCGGCAATCACCTCGGCCGGAACCAGCGAGCCCGCATAGAGGCAGACCGGGCAGGTTGCGATCAGCCGCGCGCCGCGCAGGGTGATGAGTTCGGGATCGCCGGGACCGGCGCCGATGAAATGCACGGTCATTCAGACCCCTCCCGTTTTGCCGCATAGCCGCGGGGCGTGTAGGCCCAGACCCCGCCCGCGCCTGCGGAGAGATCGCCCGACGGCACCCGGCGCGAGCCCGACGCGCCGATCAACACGACGGTGAGCATGTCGACGTCATCGACGCGGAGCGCATCGAGCCTTCGCAGGGTGAGCTGTTCGGCCGGCCGGCCAAGATTGCTTGCCAGCAGCACCGGCGTGTCCGGCGGGCGGTGCCCAAGCAGGACGTCGCGGGCCTCGGCCAGCAGGGTGCGGCGCCGCCGCGAGACCGGGTTGTAAAAGGCCACGACGAAATCGCCCTCGGCCGCGGCGCGGATGCGGCGGCGGATATCCTCGATCGGGGTGAGCAGGTCGGAGAGCGAGATGGCGCAGAAATCATGGCCCAGAAGCGCGCCTGCCCGGGCCGAGGCGGCCTGCAGGGCCGAGATGCCGGGCACATGCTCGATCTCCACCCGCCGGGCGGCCGCGCTGACGCCGCCTTTGGCCTCGGCGCGGTCGAGAAGCTCCATGACCAGCGCGCCCATCGCATAGATCCCGCCATCGCCCGAACAGATCAGCGCGACGCGCGCGCCGGCGCCGGCCGCCTCCAGCGCATGGCGACAGCGCGCCTCCTCCTGCCCGAGGTCGAAATCATACCGGGTCTTGCCGGTGGCAGCTGGGCCCAGAAGATCGAGATAAAGGCTGTAGCCCACCAGCGTTTCGGACTGGGCGATGAGGCTGGCGGCACGGCCGGTGCGCCAGGACGGATCGCCCGGCCCGATGCCGATGACGGCAAGATGCCCGCGCGGTTGGCCGGGCTCGGGCTCGGCCCCCAGGCGGGCGAGCGCGCAGGTGGCATGAGCGCTTTTGACCTTGGGCAGTTCCAGAACCCCGCCGCGGCCGGCCGCGGCCAGGGCCGCGCCTTCGGCAACACCATGGCACCCGACCTCGGCAAAAACCGTCGCCGACGGGGTGGCCAGGCGCGGGGTTTCGGCCTCCAGCCGCGCGGCAGGGTAGAACCAGGCCGGCACGTCGAGATGCTTGGCCAAGGCGGAGATTGCGGCCTCATCGGCCTTGAGGTCGAGCGAGGCGATGCACGCGATCTCGCCCGGCGCACGCCCGGTGCGGGCGAGGGCGCGCATGGCATGGCCGACAAGCTCCTCGGGCGGGCAGCCGCGCGAACAGCCGACCCCCAGCGTGAAGGCCTGGCGGCGGTAGATCAGCGGCGGCGCCCCGGCAACCGACAGCAGCATCGGCGCATCACGGTCCGGTGCGGCGGTTGCTGTCACCCGGCCCCGTTCGAGCAGCGGCGCGAGAAAGGCTGGACCGCCCGAGAGCTGCGCCGGCTCGCCCGCCAGCAAGCCGGCCATGGCCGCCCGCGCGTCTTCGGGATTGTCGAGCCGCCATCCCGCGGGTGGATCGTCAAGCGCGACGCCAAGCTGCACCTCGCCTGCTGTGGTCACGGCCGCCTCTCCGCCAAGCGCCTGCGCGAGCCGGGCGGCCAGGGCGTTTGCCCCCCGATGCCCGCCCAAAAGCGGCAGCACCGCGGCACCATTGTCGGAAAGCGCGATCACCGGCGGTTCGGCATGCTTGTCGCCCAGCACCGGCGCCAGAGCGCGGATCAGGATGCCGGCGGCACAAATCCCGATGATCGGGTGTCCGGCCAAAAAAAGCCCGCGCAGATGCTCGGCCGTGCGGCGAAAGTCGCGCCCCCGGACCTCCACCCGCCCGGCCACAGCCTCGGCCGCCCTCTCGGCAAGCGGGACCGAGGCGGGAAACAGCGCCAGAACCACGGGCTGAAGCGGCGGCATCGGGCGGGTGAGGTCAGAGTTCGGCATTCTGTCCCGGGATCAGGATCATCGAGAAATAGGGCGCGTC
>JBCBKN010000348.1:0-5192 GCA_038521775.1 Pseudomonadota bacterium
GAGAAGCATTTCAAGTTGCGTCATACCTCACTCTGCCGTTTCTTGCCGCCGCAGGTGTCCAACCTATTGCACGACCCGCGCAGGAGCCGATTTGCGCATCCTATGCGCCCGAGCCCCGCACGGAGCCCCGAACGGAGCCCCGCACGGAGCCCCGCACGGAGCCTTGCCCCAAGCCCGCACGGAGCGTTTGCGTCTTATCCAGTTCGGCGCTAAAGTTTTGTTAGGCAATATCTCAAATTTTCAGGAGTTACGAGATGAGGCGGGTGTGGGGCCCGCCCGAGAGGGGTGCAATGCGAGTGCTGATCGTCGAGCAGAATGCCGATCTTGGCCGGATATGGTCGCGGTTTCTGCATCGTGAAGGGATCGAAGCCGAGCTTGTTGCCGATGCGGATGCGGCAATGGCAGCCCTGGATGCCGCTCAGTACGACGCGCTGGTTCTGCAAATGGGTTTGCCTGACGCGCAGGCGCTGATCGTGTCTGACTATGCGACATTCCGCGATCCCGACTTGCCGATCATCACTGTTTCAAATGGAGATTTCTTTTCCGGCGGCGCGGTCTTTGAACTGGTGCCAAACGCCCGGACGATGCTCTCCATGCCCCCACGCCCCGACGATCTTGCGGCGTTGATCGCACATTATGCGCGAAACCGCGAAGTTACCACCCCCGCCCAGCAGCGCCGGAGCGCCTGACATCCGGCGGCGGGACGGCTGTTTCAGCCCCTGATCGGTGCGCCGAGAGCGCGCGCGCAGAACCACCCGGATCGGCCCCGAGGTCGGCGTGGAGCGGCAATCGGCGCGTGCCCACCCGAACCCATACCCCCGAACCCACACACCGACTCCACCGCCCGAATCCACACCCCGGATCAGCCCGTCGGTGCGGTGGCCTTCAGCGCGTCGCGGCCATGCGGGGCCGACCAGTCAAGCACCGGCCCCATCGGAACGATGCGGAACGGATTAATCATGTCATGGCTGTAATGGTAATGCCGCGTGATGTGCCCGAAATGGGTCGTCTCGGCCACCCCCGGCCATTGGTAAAGCTCGCGCGTGTAGCCCCAAAGATGCGGGTAGTCGACCAGCCGCCGGCGGTTGCATTTGAAATGGCCATGATAGACCGGATCGAAGCGCAGCAGGGTGGGAAGCAGCCGCCAATCGGCCTCGGTCACACGAGATCCGGCTAGGTAGCGCTGGCCTGCAAGCCGGTCTTCCAGCCAGTCCAGCGTGTCAAAGAGCGCCCCGACCGCCTCGTCATAGGCCTCCTGGGTCGAGGCAAAGCCCGTGCGGTAGACACCATTGTTGAGCGTGGCATAGACGCGGGCGTTCACCGCATCGATCTCGTCGCGCAGAGAGGGCGGGCAAAAATCCTGGGCATCGCCGGTCAGATCGTCGAAGGCGCTGTTGAACATGCGGATGATCTCGGAGGATTCGTTGGAGACGATCGCATTGCGCGTCTTGTCCCACAGAACCGGAACCGTGACCCGGCCTGACATGTCGGGCTGTGCCGCAAGATAGACATCGCGCAGATACACGGTTCCCATCAGGCTGTCGCCGGTGGCGCCGTCAAAGCCCGGGTCAAAGCTCCACCCGTCATCAAGCATGTCGGGGTGAACGACATCGATGGAGATATGCGGCGCGAGCCCCTTGATGGCACGAAAGATCAGCGCGCGATGGGCCCAGGGGCAGGCATAGGACACGTAAAGGTGATAGCGGCCCGCCTCGGCGGCAAATCCGCCATCGCCGCTGGGGCCGGCGGCGCCATCTGCGGTGATCCAGTTGCGGAACTTGGCCTCGGTGCGCTGGAACCGGCCCCCGGTGGCCTTGGTGTCGAGCTTCTCCGTCGTCCATGCGCCATCAACGAGCTGCCCCATGGCACCCCTCCTTTTCGCTGCGTTTCGACCACATAGCGTGGATTTGGGACCGCTTTGCGCAAAGATTCTGCGGACAGTGCGTTTCCCAGGGGCAGCCCTGTGCCCAAGGCGCGCGCGCTACTCCGCGGCCGTGGCCGCCGCCGCGATCGCTGCAAAGGCCGCGTCAAGCTCCTCGGCGGCGACCCGCAGATCGGCCTCCGCATCGGCAAAATAGGGATCGAAGACGACGCTGGGTGTCTTATAGGCGAGGGTCGCCGTGCCATCGGCGTTCTCGGTCACGTAAAACCGGATCGGCGCTTCGATCATCGCGGCGGTCGACAGACGCAGGATCCGCACTGCGTAATCGTTGCGAAAGACCCCGACCACCCGATTGCCCGGGATCTCGACGCCGCGCGATTTGGCCACGCCGGTCGGGCCCGCCTCGGTCACCAGCCCGAATTTCTGCGCCTTGACCGCGCTGCGCAACCGCTCAAGCAGCGCGTCATAGCTGTGCTCGGTTGCAATCACCGACCAGCCGGGGCGGTCGGTCATCGGGGCCACATCCTCGGCCAGGGCCGCAGGTGGGGCAAGAAGGAGGGCAAGTCCCAGAAGAAAAGCGCGCATCAGACAGCTCCCTTTGTCTGGAGGGGTGGATCCATGTGAAAAACCGCCCGCAGGCGGATGCCGATGAGCGAGCCGGCAAACCCCCACACGAGCCACCAGAGCCCGTGCAGGCTGCCCGAGGTCAACCCGCCCAGAAATGCCCCGATATTGCAGCCATAGGCAAGGCGGGCGCCATAGCCCATGGCCAGGCCGCCGACGAGGGCGGTGGCAATGTCGCGCGGGGGCAGCTGCCAGATCGGCGCAAAGCGGCCGGCCAGCCCGGCTGCGGCCAGCGCGCCCAGCAGAATGCCGATATTCGAGGCATTGGTGCGGCTCGACATCAGCCCGCCCTCCAAATGGCCCGCGCGCCATCCCTGCCAATAGGACAGGGAGGCAGGATCGAGGCCCATGAGATCGGCCGCCTGGGCACCCCAGACCGCAAAGCCGTAGGTCACCCCCCAGGGCCCGCCGAGCAGGGCGAACCAGAGCGCCCCGACAACCGCGAGCCCGACCGCCCCGGCCCAGATCGGCCAGGGGCCGCGCCGGATCCCGCCGGTCTCGGTTGCGGGTTCAAGGCTGCCATGGCGCCGCCGCTCAAGCGTCACGCTGGCCAGCCACAGCGCGGTCAGTGCGGCCAGCATCGCAGCCAGCCCCGGCGCCCAGCCAAGCCCGCGCAGCACCGACACACCGCCCATGCGCGGCAGCTCGGCCCAAATGTCCCAATGGTATGTGGCCAGCACCGAACCGGCGATGAAGGCGCACAGGACCAGGACCATGCGCGTGGACCCGCCGCCGGCGGTGTAGAGCGTGCCGGACGCGCAGCCGCCGCCCATCTGCATGCCGATGCCGAAAAGAAAGGCGCCGAGCGCCGAGGCCAGGCCCATCGGCATCACCACCCCGCGCGCCGCCCCCAGCCCGATCAACGGAAAGGAGACCAGGCAGATCAGGCCGATCAGCAAAAGCTGCGCGCGCACCTCGCGCCCACGTCGCTCACGCACCCAGCGCCGCCAGCCCGAGGTAAAGCCGAACCGCGCCTGATAGAGCACGACCCCCGCCAGCAGCCCGATCGCCAGCGCCTGGGCATGGCCGGTTCCTTCGCGCAGCGCCAGCCACAGCGCAATTGCGCTCAGCCCAGCGCTGAGGACCAGTGGGGTTGTGCGTATCCGCGTGGCCATGTCCTCCTCCTGAGCCGAAATTTCGGGCAAGTCACCGCAAGGCCGGCTGACGGCCCCTCACAACTGGGTGATCGGCAGGCGCAATCGGCGAAAGGATGGCATATTCACCATAAGCGCGCTGGGAAATCGATCTCCGGCCAAGCCGTTCCCGAAAAGGTGATGGCCGGAGTTTGGGCGGGGGGCCGTTCAACGCGCGGGGGTGGGCAATCGGACAGGCGCGGAAAGAGAAGATGCTGCAGGATTTGAACGGACTGACCGTGTCGCTCGATGCCGGTGCGGCGTGCGATGCCTGGAACGCGACGCAATCGGCGTTCCTGGCCCATGGCGCGGCCACGCCGCAGACGCTTGCCGTGACGCTGAATGCAACGCCCGAATTTGCGTTGGGCCATGCCGCAAAGGGGCTTTTTTACCTGTTGCTGGGCCGTGCGGAGCTGGTGCCCGCAGCGCAGCTTGCCTTGGAGGCGGCGCGCGCGGGGTCGGCCGATTCGCGCGAGGCTGTCTATGTGCGCGCCTTGCGCGCGGCGTTGCAGGGCCGGTTGTCGCTTGCTGCGGATATGCTCGACGATCTGCTGGCGATCTGGCCGCGCGATGCGCTGGCCATGAAGCTGGTCCATGCGCTGCGCTTTATTTCAGGCGATGCTGTGGGCATGCGGGCCTCGCTTGAGGCCATCGCGCCGCAATGGGACGATCACCCGCTGCGCGGCTATCTGATGGGCTGCCAGGCCTTTGCGCTGGAGGAGACCGGTGAGTATGCTCAGGCCGAGCGCGTCGGGCGGGCCGGTCTGGAGCTTGCACCCGATGATGCCTGGGGCCTGCATGCGGTCGCACATGTCCATGACATGACCGGCCGCGCGGCCGAAGGGGTGCGCTGGCTGGCAGGCAAGTCGGGGCACTGGGCGCATTGCAACAATTTTGGCTATCATGTCTGGTGGCATCTGGCGCTCTTTCACATCGACCGCGGCGCGACCGGACCGGCGCTGGAGCTCTATGACCGCAAGATCCGCCCTGCGCCCACGGATGATTTTCGCGACATTGCCAATGCGGCCTCGCTCTTGATGCGGCTGGAGATCGAAGGGGTGGATGTCGGAAGCCGGTGGGAGGAGCTGGCCGAGCTTTCCGCCGCCCGGCGCGATGACGGGGTGCTGGTCTTTGCCGATCTGCACTATCAGATCGCCCTGGTCCGCGCCGGCCGCCGCGCCGATGCCACCGCATTGGCCGACCGTATGGCGCGCGATGCCGGGCTGCTTTTGCACGATCAGCATGAGGTGGCCGCGATTTGCGGGCTGGGCGTGGCGCGGGGCCTGCTGGAGTTTCGCGACGGCGCCTATGCCGAGGCGCTGGCCAGGCTGCGCCCCGCGCTGAACGAGCTGGCGCGCATCGGCGGCAGCCATGCCCAACGCGATGTCTATTGGCGGCTGACGGTCGAAGCAGCCCTGCGCGCGGGAAAGACAACTGTTGCGCGCGAGCTATTGGAGCAGCGAAAGGTGGCCCGCGGCGCCGAAGACGGGTATACACAACGCTGTTTCGACCGGATCAACGCCCATACGCGTATGATCGACGGCATGGCCGCC
>JBCBKN010000349.1:0-5143 GCA_038521775.1 Pseudomonadota bacterium
GCGCATTACCCGCGGCTGCGGCTCTCCTTCTTTGACGCCCGCAAGGTCTACAGCGCGCCCGTCACCCTTTTTGGGCCCTTGGTGGGCGCGCTCTATGTGGGTCGTTTCTATCTGGCCTTTCGCGAACGCAGCCGCATCCGCTCATTGACCGAGCATTTCGATTGGCTGGTCCGGTCGGCCAGCATCGGGGACCGCGCGGCGGCCGAGTGGCTGGACAGGCTGGCGCGCGACCTCTCCTGACGGAGCGCGCCGCTGCGACAGGCGCTGAAACGCCAGATCCTGCCCGCGACGCTGCGCACCGCGCCCGAACACCAGAAAATCCCGCGCCGCTGTGCCGCGGCCGCATCCGGCGGCCGTCGCGGGCCAAGGGGGCTCGATGCCCCCGCGGCCCGGTCCCATTTGGCCGTGCCCGCGGCCCGATCCCGCCCGGGACGGCCCGGTCCTCTCCGCGATCAGTGCGGCAGCGCGTCGAGCGTTGCGCGGAACTTCTCGACGATCTCGTCGATATGCCGCTCTTGGGAGATGAACATGGGCGCGAGGATCCCGACATCGCCGGTGAACTTCACATGCAACCCCTTCCAGAACATCTCCTTCTGGGTCCGCCCGCCGCGCGCGCCCGGCTTGCCATCGGCATGGAGCTCGATCCCGGCCATCATCCCGATCGTGCGGATATCGCGCACCAGCGGATGGTCCTTCAGGCTCATCACCGCCGTCTCGAAATAGGGCGCCATTTCCTTCGCGCGGTCAAAAAGGCCGTCCTCGGAATAGATCGACAGCGTGGCAAGCCCCGCCGCACAGGCCGCGGGATGGCCCGAATAGGTGTAGCCGTGGAAAAGCTCGATCGCCCCGCCCGGCGCTTGCTCGGTCACCGTCTCATAGATCTCGTCCCTGACCGCCACGCCGCCCATCGGGATCGAACCATTGGTGAGCGCCTTGGCCATGGTGATGATGTCGGGCTCGACCCCGAACGCATCGGCCGAGAACGCCCCGCCCACGCGCCCAAAGCCGCAGATCACATCGTCAAAGACCAAAAGGATGCCATTGGCGTCGCAGATCTCGCGGATCCGCTCCAGATAGCCATGCGGCGGCGGCAGCGTCCCGGTCGAGCCTGCCACCGGCTCCACAAACACCGCGGCAATCGTCTCGCCGCCGAAATTGTCGACAATGCGCTGCAGATCCTCGGCCCGGTCGGCCCCGCTCTGCCGGCGCCCCGGCACAAAGAGCTCATCCTCGGTGTAGGTGTGGCGCATATGCACGACATTGGGCATGACCACCGGAAAGGCCCGGCGGTTGTTGACCATGCCCGACAGCGACACCCCGCCGATATTCACCCCGTGATAGGCCCGCTCGCGGCTGACAAAGCGGAACCGGTTCTGCCCGCGCGCCTGGTGATAGGCCATGATGATCTTCAGCGCCGTGTCGATCGCCTCGGAGCCCGAATTCACGAAGAACACATGGTCAAACGCATCCGGCAGCAGGCGGCAGACCTGCTCGGCCAGCGCAAAGCTCAGCGGATGGCCGGTGCCAAAGGGCGAGACATAGGTCATCTCCTTGAGGGTCTCGTGCACCGCCTCGATGATCTTCGGGTGGCAATGCCCGGCGGGCGAGCAAAACAGGCCCGAAGAGCCGTCGATCACCTGACCGCCCTTATGGTCGGTCATATAGACGCCCTCGGCCTTGGTGATCAGCCGCGGCTCGGCCTTAAAGCCCCGATTGTCGGTAAAGGGGATCCAGAACTCCTCCAGCGAGTTCGTCTTGATGTCGAGCGCCATGTCACCGCCTTTCCCTCATATCGGCCATATCCGCGACGTCCCGCCGCCGGTCTTGCGCGCAGAGTGGGGGCAAACAGGCCGCATCTCAACCCCCCTCGCGCCGCCGGACCCTGCGGCGACACGGCACGCCGGACAGGATGATCCTGCGCCCATGCCATCGTCCTCTGGCCCGCAGGCATGTCAGCATCACGGCAAAGGCAAATAAGCAAGGCCCATCGGGCCGGTTGCAGAGCGAGGCCCGCGCCACCCCGCCCGGCTAGCCGTCATACGCCAAGGCAGCCCGCGCCAGATGCATCAGCTGCGCCACAAGCGCCTCGTTTGGTTGGGCTTGAAACCCGTCGACCTGAAAACTCTTGCGCATCAGGGCCGCCCCGAAAAGCACCGCCAGCAGCATGGCGGCGCGGGTTTCGGCCTGCCGCCCGCCGATCTTCTCGGCCAGAGGTTTTGACATGCCGCGGCGCACCATATCGCGGATCATATCGCCCATTTCCGGGTCATTGACATTGGACAGAAGCATCGTGAACGGGTTGACCGCATCCGATCTGGGATCATGGGGCTCGGAAAAGCTCTTGACCGCCTTCAGAAGCAGCGCCTCGCCATCGGCCGCCAAGGCCTCCCAGGGCGGGACCAGCTTCAGCGTCGCCTCAAAAAGCCCCTGTTTGCCGCCGAAATACCGCGACACCAGGGCGACATCGACATCGGCCGAGCGCGTGATGTCGCGAACGGAGACGTTGGAGTATCCGCGCGTCCAGAACAGGTTTTGGGCTGCCTTCAGCAGTTTTTCCCGGGTGCTGATGGGGTCGCTCATCGGGCCGCAATAGGGGGGCGGAGAAATTTTGTCAACGAGTGTTGACAGGCGGTCGGGGCCGCCCTAAACCGGCGTCAACACTTGTTGACGACACGGGAGACAGGCATGGCCAAGACCGCATTGATCACCGGCGCATCCTCCGGCATCGGACCCGAATTCGCGCGCTATCACACCCGAAAGGGGGGCGATGCGATCATTGTTGCCCGCCGCGGCGACCCTCTCAACGCGTTGAAGGCCGAGCTGGAGGCCGCCCATGGCGTGACGGTCACGGCCATCGCGCAGGATGTCGGGACGCCGGACCTGGCCAAGGCGCTGTATCAGGAGGTCACCGCACAGGGCCTGCAGGTCGACTATCTGATCAACAATGCCGGGTTCGGCGGGCATGGCGCCTTTCTTGACCGCGATCTTGCCGTGGATCAGGCCATGATTGACCTCAACGTCTCGTCGCTCGTCACGTTGAGCCATCTGTTCGGGAAGGACATGAAGGCGCGCAAAAGCGGCAAGATGCTTCATGTCTCGTCAACCGCGAGCTTTGCGCCGGGACCCTATCAGGCGGTTTACTTCGCAACCAAAGCCTTCGTGTCCTCCTTCAGCCAGGCCCTTGATGAGGAGATGCGGTCGCATGGCATCACCTCAACGGCGCTCTGCCCGGGGCTGGTCAATACCGAGTTTGTTGCGACGGCCGATTTGCAGGGCACGGGGCTTGCCAACCAGAAGGGTGCAACGCCGGCCTCCGTCGCCAAATGCGGCTATGACGCGATGATGAAGGGCGATCTCATCGCCATCAATGAGGGCCGGTTGTCCTTCATGATGAACTGGGTCGTTCCCCTGCTGCCGCGACGCCGGGTGCTCAAGATGATCGGGGATATGCAGCGCAAATAGGTCGAAAAAGCAACCGCGCGGGGTCAGGGCTGCCCGGGCCGCGCGGACAGGGGGTGCGGGGCAGCGCTAAGCGGTCCGGGGGCGGGTCAGTACCGCCGTGCAGATGCCGGCAACGAACCCGGCCAGATGGGATTCCCAACTCACCCCCGGGCGGCTCGGCAGCACGCCCCAGACCATCGCGCCATAGACCAGTGCCACGCCAGCGGCAACAACCATCGGGACCAGCCGCCGGTCGACCAGACCGCGGGCCAGAAGAAAGCCCAGCCAACCAAAGATCAGGCCGGAGGCACCCACATGCACCGCGTCGCGGCCCAGGATCCAGACCAGAACGCCACCGCCCAGCACCACCGCCACGGTCGCCGTCAGCGCAAGCCGCCCAGCGGTCACGGCCACCAGCCCGCCCAGCACCAGAACCGGTGGGGTGTTCGTGGCCGCGTGATCGAGCGATCCGTGCAGCATGGGCATGAGTGCAACGCCCGGCAGGCCCGTGACGTCGCGCGGTGCAAGACCGAGCACCGGATTGAGCGCATAGCCGGTGACAAGATTGATCGCCTGAACCGCCCAGATCGCCAAGACCAACCACAGCACCCAGGCCATTCGGCCCAGTGAAATCTCCTGCATTCCGTCCCCCATGCCTATGCCGGGCAATTCTGCCCTAAACCCGTCTGGAAGGCCAAACTGCCACGCGGAGGAGAGCCAGGCGCATGACGACGGAGGAGGCATTCTTGACGCTGCTGTAGCGCCACGGCAACGTCACCGCCTTTTCGATCATCGGGATGCAATGTAGGCGCCCGCGGGAGGTGTAGGTGGAGGAGGCGGGGCGCCCCAGCTGGTGGCCCAAGGCGAAAAAGGCGCCCCGGCCGGCGTCGCCCACCCGCCCACCCCGACGCGGCCGGGGCGCGCATGCGCATGATCGGCGACCGGATCGGGGCAGGCCAAAGGCGTTGCCGCCAAAACACCGGGCGCGGCCGCCCTGTCCGGACGCGGGAGGGCGGGCGGGGCGGCCGGACAGGGCGGCCCTTCTGGGCAGCCTCATTGGGCAGTCTCACCAGGCGGTTTAAGCCTTATTGAGCGGCCCGAAACCTCGCGCCGACCTGCCCAGTGCGGCCAAACCTATCCGAACCCACTCAGGCCTGTCAGGGCGAATGCGCAAACACCTCGTTCGGCGTCCAGCCCATATCGCCGCCGGGTTCGGCCCAGCGCATCAGCAGGCAGGCGGTATTGAGCCGCTGGAAATAGCGCGCCTCCAGCGCATACCAGCCGGGCTCGGGCACAGTGAATTCCTGCCAGCCCAGCGTCTGGCATGTGTGCCGCCCGTCATGTTCATAGACCTGCACCCCGCCGATGGTCACGGCCAGCCCGTCATTGGAGTGAAACTCCATCCGCCACAACCCCGCCCGGTCGAACCGCACAAACCCGTCGATATAGGCGATGACATGGGTTGCCGCGTCAGATGTCAGAACCTGGTCGCCCGGGTTTGTGTCGGGATAATCGAACCCGACCAAAGGCGGGCCGGGCTTTCGGTAATAGGCGTTCCATTTCTCGGCCTCGGCCAGCTGGCGCACATCCGGCGGGTAGGCATAGGCGACCTTGAGCCCCGCGCGCAATGCGGCCGGATCGGGCTGCGGGTCGGCCGGCGTCAGCCGCAGGCCCTGGGCCAGTGCAGCACCCGCACACACGC
>JBCBKN010000350.1:0-5094 GCA_038521775.1 Pseudomonadota bacterium
ATCGAGCGCGGCCAGCAAAGCTGCATCCTCGATCAGCGGCCCGCGGCCGGGATTGATCAGCACCGCGCCCTGCGGCAGCAGCGCAAGGCGCGCGGCGTTGAGGATATTGGTCGTCGCTGGCGTGTCGGGCAGCAAGAGTACCAGGATCTGCGACACCGCAAGCGTGGCCGCCAGCCCGTCATCGCCGGCATGGCAGGTCACGCCGGCGAGGTCCCGCGGCCGCCGGCTCCAGCCCGTGACCGGGAAGTTGAGCGCCCGCAAGGCCTGGGCGCAGGCCGTGCCCAGTTCGCCCAGACCCAGAATGCCCACCGGGCGCTCGCAGGCCAGCGGCACGCTGCGTTCCTCCCAGGCATGGGTCGGATTGAGGATATGGGCGTCCATGCCCAGATGGTGGCGCAGCACATGGCCGGTGACGTATTCGACCATACCCTCGGTCAGCCCGGGATCGACCATGCGCGCCAGGGGCACGGTCAGGGTCGGATTGCCGACCACCTTCTCCACCCCCGCCCAGGCATTGAGCACCGCGCGCAGCCCGGGCAGGGCGCTGAAATCCTGGATCGGCCCGTTGGGTGCATTGACGACATAATGCGCGCCGCGCCGGGCCGCCTCGGCCGGGGTCTCGAGGATCTCTGCCTCGATCCCTGCACGGGCGAGGGCATCGCGCAGCGGGGCGCGCCAGGGTCCAAGCCGTTCGGGCGTGAGGTTGAGGAAGATGCGCAGGGTCATGGAACCTCGGAGAACAGCGGGCCGGTCATCGGGGCTTGTGGATATGGGCCGATTGCAGCAGCCCAAAGGCGCCCAGCAGAACCAGCATGGCCGATCCGCCATAGGAGACAAGCGGCAGCGGCACCCCAACGACAGGGGCCAGCCCCATGACCATGGCCATGTTGACGGCAAAATAGAGAAAGAAGGTTGCCGCGATCCCACCGGTCAAGAGCGCGCCGAACCGGTCGCGATTGGTCAGCACCGAGGCAAAGGCAAGCACGATGATGAGGGTGTAGAGCACAAGCAGGGTGAGCGCGCCGACAAAGCCGAACTCCTCGGCCAGGGTGGTGAAGATGAAATCGGTGTGCTTTTCGGGCAGAAAATTGAGCCGGCTTTGCGTGCCCTGCATGAAGCCCCGCCCGGTCAGCCCGCCCGAGCCCATGGCGATGGTCGATTGGGTGATGTGATAGCCCGCGCCCAGCGGGTCGGTCGAGGGGTCGAGAAAGGTCTCGATGCGGCGGTACTGATAATCGCGCAGGATCTGCCAGGAGGTGCCGCGCGAGGCAAAGACGGTGTAGACCGCGCCGGCGCCGGCAAGGGTGGCGGTCAGGAAATACCACAGGCTGACGCCTGCCAGAAACATCACCACCGCGGCACCGAGGCCCAGCAGCAGCGCCGTACCCAGATCGGGCTGGGCAAGCACCAGCGCCATGGGCACCAGCGTCATCAACACCGGGCCGGCCACCCAAAGCGGGCGCGAGACCCGCTCCGGCTCCAGCCAGGCATAATAGCGTGCCAGGGCCATCACGAGCGCGATCTTCATCACCTCGGAGGGTTGCAACCGCATCACGCCCAGATCGATCCAGCGCTGGGCGCCCATGCCGGTGGCGCCGAACAGCTCGACCGCGACCAGCAGGGCCAGCGCGCCCAGATAGCCCAGAACGGAGAGGCCGCGCCAGACGCGGATGTCGATCATGGCCACGACGAACATCACCGCAAGCCCGGCGCCAAAGCGGATCATCTGCGCCCGCGCCCAGGGGTCGAGCGATCCGCCGGCCACCGAAAAGAGCATCCCAAAGCCGATCGCCGCCGTTGCCAGCAGCAACAGCAGGATTGACCAGTGGAAATGCAGCACCTTGCCCAGCCCCGACGGGGCGCGCATCTCCGATGGGTCGAAGACGGTCATGCGCGGTCGCGCTCCGGCACGGTCGCCGCCGGGGCGTCGCGGTCGCGCTCATCCTCGATCCTGCGGCGCTCCTCAATCGCAGGGCGCTGCTTTTGCGGATAAACCTCCAGAGGCGGACGCCGGCCGTATAGGGCGCGCAGCATGATGTCGCGCGCGATCGGGGCCGCGGCGGTCGAGCCTCCGCCACCATGCTCGACCACGACCGACAGCGCATAGCGCGGTGCCGCGATGGGCGCATAGGCGACGAACAGCGCGTGGTCGCGCCGCTCCCAGGGCAGATCCTCATTGCGAAACACGCCCGACCGCCGCTCGGCCTCGGTGATGCGCCGCACCTGGCTGGTGCCGGTCTTGCCGGCCATGCGCATCTCGCCCAGGATGCGCGACGACCAGGCCGTGCCGCGCCGGGTGTTGACGACCGCATCCATCGCATCGCGGATATGCTCAAGACTGCCCGCGGTCAGGTCAAGCTCCGGCACGGGATCCGTTGCGATGGGCTGTCCGCCGATGGCGCGCACCAGCCGGGGGCTGAGCACCCGCCCCGTGGCCAGGCGCGCCGTCATCACGGCCAGTTGCAAGGGGGAGGCGAGCACATAGCCCTGGCCGATGCCGGCATTGACGCTGTCGCCCACCAGCCAGGGCTGCCCCTGCGCGCGCATCTTCCATTCCTTGGTCGGGGTCAGGCCCTCCGAAATCGCCGGAAGCGGCAGATCATGCCGCTCGCCCAGACCCAGCCGCCGCGCCATTGCGGTGATCTTTTCGATGCCCACGCGCCGGGCCATTTCATAGTAATAGACGTCGCAGGACTGGCTGAGGCTCTGGCGCAGATTGACCTTGCCATGCCCGCCGCGCCGCCAGCAATGGAAGCGCCGGTCGCCCACCTCGACATGGCCCGGGCACCAGACGGTCTCGCCCGGCGTGGTCACGCCCTCCTCCAACGCAGCCAGCGCCACGATCATCTTGAAGGTCGAGCCAGGCGGGTAGCCGCCCGAGACGCTCTTGTTGGCCAAGGGCGTGTAGGGGTCGTTCAGGAGCCCGTTCCAGTCTTTTGTCGAGATGCCGAAGACAAAAAGATTGGGATCGAAGGCCGGCGTCGAGGCCATGGCGACGAGATCGCCCTCGCGCAAATCCATCAGCACCGCGGCCGCGCTCTGCCCGGCCATCCGCTCCATGGCAAAGCGCTGCAGCTCGAGATCGAGGGTAAGCTGCAGGTCGGTGCCCGCCTCGCCATCGGTGCGGTCAAGCTCGCGCATCACCCGGCCGATGGAATTGACCTCGATCCGGCTGATCCCGGCATCGCCGCGCAGGCTGTCCTCCAGCCGGTTTTCAACCCCGGTCTTGCCGATCTGAAACCGCGGGATCTGCAACAGCGGGTCGGGATCCTCGCGGCGCTGCAGATCGCGCTCGCTGACCGGGCCGACATAGCCCACGATATGCGCAAAGGGGGCGCCCTCGGGATAGGCCCGGGTCATCCCGACCTCGGGGATCACGCCCGACAAGGCCGGGCTGTTGGCCGAGACCTTGGCAAAGGTCTCCCAATCCAGATGCTCGGCAACGGTGACGGGCACAAAGGCGCTTTTGGCACGGGTTTCGCGCAGAATGCGCGCCCGGGTCTCGGGGCTGATCGGCAGCACGCGGGCCAAACGGTCGAGCGCGTCCTCCGGATCGCCGGTCTGCTCGCGGATCATCACGATGCGGTAATTGGGCCGGTTGAGCGCCAGCGCGGTGCCGTTGCGGTCATAGATCAGGCCGCGCGCCGGCGGGATCAGACGGATGTTGATGCGGTTCTCATCGGCCAGCAGGCGGAAGCGGTCGGCCTGCTCGATCTGCAGCTCGCGCATGCGCCAGCCCAGCACCCCGACCACGCCGAGCTGCGCCCCGAGCAGCAGCAGCGCCCGCCGGCTCACCCTGCTTTGTGCGCCATCGCCTCTGCTCATGGTCCGGCCCCGCTCATGTCCCGGGAATGCCCTGGGTCGAGGTCGGCCGCAACGGCAAAAGCCCGCGGGTGAGCACCAGAACCACCGGATATGACAGCGCGGTCGAGGCGGCATAAAGTGCCAGTGCCTCGACGCTGGGGCAGGGTGCGAAGGTCAGCCGGAGCAGAATGAACTGGAAGGCGAGCTGGACCACGAAGGCGGCCGAAACAACGGCCCATTCGACGAAAAAGCCGCTGCGCAGAATGCGGTCGCGATAGTAGAGCAGGGCCTCGGAGATGGCCAGAACGCCCAGCGTGCCGAGGCCCAGCGGGCCGCCCCGCAACAGGTCCGAAATCAGCGTCAGCCCGATGAGCAGCGCTGCGGGAACCGTCTCAGGCCGGCGCAGCCTGCACAGGATGAGCAGCGCAAAAAGCGGGTCGGGCATGGGCAGCCGGCCAGCAGAAAGCCCGGCCGGGCTGAGCGCGACGGCCAAAAAAAGTGCTGCCACCATCAGAACGGCGCCGCGTCGCAGCCAGGTGGTGACCGGGCCGGGCGGCATCAGCCCGCCTCCTCGCGCCGGGCCGGATCGGCCAGCACCGGGTTTGCCGGCAGATCCTCGGGCACGGTCGGCGGTGCGGGCAGGATCAAGAGGCCCGGGCCCTCGACATCCGGCTGCGGCGGCGGGCGCAGCACCCGCACGAATTCCAGCCGGCGGTAATCGGCCGCCAGCCGCACCTTGAGCATGCCGCTGGGGCTGACCGCCACCTCGCCGATCAGAAGATCAGGCGGCATGACGCCGCCATCGCCCGAGGTGACGACGCGGTCGCCGGGGCTGATCGCGTCGGCGGTCTCCAGAAACTCCAGCCGCGGCATGGCCGTGTTGTCGCCCACGATGATCGCGCGCAGGCCCGAGGGGCGCAGCACCACCGGCACCCGGCTGCTGGCATCGGTCAGCAGGATGATCCGCGCCGTGCGCTGGCCCACGCCGGCCACCCGCCCGACCAGCCCCAGCCCCGCAACCCGGGCCGAGCCGTCAATGATCCCGTCAAGCACGGCCGAGCCGTCGATCACGCCGTCGCGCGCGCCGATATTGATGAGGGCCGATTGCCGGTAGGGCCCGCCGCTGTCGGCCAGGATCTCGCCGGTCGCAAAGCTCAGCCGCGGCGAGGCATGCACATGATTGAGCGCGCGCAGCCGCGCATTCTCCTGTTCCAGCTGCAGCGCCGTCTCGCGCCAGCCCTCCATGCGTTGCAGCTCGCGCCGCAGCGCCTCGTTCTGCTCATAGACCCG
>JBCBKN010000351.1:0-5084 GCA_038521775.1 Pseudomonadota bacterium
GATTATGACAGCAACGACACCGCGCTGGCCAAGGTCAAGGCGGGCGGCCATGGGTTCGACATTGTCGTGCCCTCGAACGGCTATATCCCGATCTGGGTTGGCGAGGGGCTGTTGCTGGAAACCCGCCCCGACCAGATGGAAAACTTCAAGAATGTCGATCCGGTCTGGGTCGATGTCGACTGGGATCCGGGCCGGCATTACACCGTGCCCTGGCAATGGGGCTCGGTCGGCGTGGTGGTCAACACCAAGTATTACGATGGCGACATCGACACCTCGGCCATCTTTCTCGACCCGCCCGAGGAGCTGCGCGGCAAGATCAATGTCGTGCCCGAGATGGGCGATGTGATGAGCCTGGCCATCATGTATCATGGCGGTGAGGTCTGCACCGGCGACCGCGAGATCCTGCGCAAGGTGCGCGACACGCTGGTCGCGGCCAAGGAACATTGGCTGGGCATGGATTACGGCAATATCGAGAAATTCGCCAAGGAAGACCTCTGGGCCGGGGTGAACTGGAACGGCTCGACCTTCCGCATGCGGCTGGCCAATGACAGCATCCGCTATGGCTATCCCAAAGAGGGCTTTCCGCTTTGGATGGACTCGGTCGCCGTGCTCGCCGATGCGCAGAATGTCGAAGAGGCCAAGATCTTCCAGAACTTCATCATGGACCCGGAAAACGCGGCGCTGATCTCGGAATTTGCGCGCTATGCCAATGGCATCATGGGTTCGGAGGAGTTCATGCCCGAGGATATGAAGACCGCGCGCGAGATCGTCATTCCCGCCGAGCTGGTTTCGGCCGGCGTGTTCTCGACCACCTGCCCGCCGGAGGTCCAGCAGCTCTACACCCGCATCTGGACCGACCTGCAGAAGTGACGCGAAACGGGGCGGCGTCGGACTGGCGCCGCCCAACCCTCAGAAGACCGCCATTTTTTTGAGGAAACCGCCATGGCCCGGACATACCGCAATGCCGACCCGCCCCTGCCGATCATGCAGGGCGTTCCGGTGCCCGAGGCCTGGCGCGTGCCCGCGCATGACTGGGACAACCCGCCCTGGAACCGCTGGTCTTTCCAGCATATGCGCCAGATTTGCCCGACCATCGATGTGGCGGCCGGCACTGATACTTGGGCGATGCCCGTCGAGCCGGCCGATGTGGAGGGCGTGGCCTATACCGACCTTGACGATGCGCCCTCGACCTGGGCGCAGATGCTCGAGCTCACCTATACCGATGCCGCCCTGATCTGGCTCGACGGGCGCATCATCGCCGAGAGCTATTTCAACGGGATGACGCAGCGCACCCAGCATCTGGCGTTTTCGGTGTCCAAAAGCGTGGTCTCGGCCGCGGCCGGCGCGCTGATCGGCGAGGGGCTGATGGACCCCGCCGCCCCGGTCACCGATCTGATGCCGGAGCTCGACGCGACCGGATGGAAGGGCGCCAGCCTGCAGCATGTGCTCAACATGGCCTCGGGCGTGGTTTTCGACGAAACCTATGGCAACCAGGACGCGCATGTCTTCCTGCTCGACGTCGCGGCGGGGGTAAAGCCGCTCTACCCCTGGATGGACCCCGAAACCGTGCCGCGCACGACGCTCGATCTGATCCTGTCGCTGACCGAGACCGATGCCGCGCATGGCGCGCGGTTCTCCTACCGCTCGATCGAAACCGACCTTCTGGGCTGTCTGATGGAGCGCGCCGCGGGCCAGGGCCTGGCCGAGATCGTCTCCACACGGCTTTGGGCGCCGATGGGGGCCGAGCGCGACGGGTTCTTTACCGTCGATCCGGCGGGCTTTCCGCTCGCCGATGGCGGGTTCAACGCCACGCTGCGCGATTTCGCGCGCTTCGGGCGGCTTCTCTTGGAGGATGGCGCGCGCGACGGGCGCCAGATCATCCCCAAAGCCTGGATCGAGGATATTCGCCACGGGCCGCACGGGCTGGCCAATGACGATCTGAAAAGCTTCCTGCCCCAGGGCTGTTACCGCAACAAGTTCTGGGTTGAGGACAGCGCGAAGGGTTCGCATCTCAGCCTGGGCATCTTCGGCCAGCATATCTATGTCGACCCGACCATCGGGCTGGTGGCGGTGAAACTGTCGAGCTGGCCCGATTTCCTGTCCGATGAGGGCTATCTGGTCGAATGGCTCCACGCGGTGAAGGCGGTCGCGGCCGCGCATGGCGCCGGGGCATGAGCGACGATCTTCTTTACCTTTCCGCGACCGAGGCGCTCGCTCGGTTCGCCGCCAAGACCCTGTCGCCGGTTGAGCTCATGGAGGCCCAGATCGCCCGGGCCGAGGCCACGGCCGAGACGGTGAACGCCTTCACCTACACCCATTTCGACGAGGCGCTGGAGGCGGCCCACGCGGCCGAGGCACGCTGGGCCAAGGGCACGCCGATTGGCTGCCTCGACGGGCTGGCGGTCGGCATCAAGGATGAGAGCCTGATCGCCGGCAAGCCCACCTCGATCGGCTCGCTCATCACCAAGGACATCGTCGCCGAGACGACCTCGACCAACAATGCCCGGATCATGGCCGAGGGCGGCATCGTGCATGCCCGCACCGCGACGCCGGAATTCTGCTGCGCCGGCATCACCTGGTCGCGCGCCTGGGGTGTCACGCGCAATCCCTGGTCGCTGGCGCACAGCCCGGGCGGATCCTCCGGCGGGTCGGCCTCCTCGCTGGCGCTGGGCACAAGCGCGCTGGCCACCGGCTCGGACATTGGCGGGTCGATCCGCATCCCCGCCTCCTGCTGCGGGCTGGTGGGCTACAAGCCGCCCTATGGCCGCAACCCCGACGATGCGCCCTTCAACCTGGATTTTTATTGCCATACCGGGCCGCTGGCGCGCAGCGTGTCCGACGCGATCCTTTTGCAAAACGTGATGTGCGGGCCCTGCCCGCTGGACATCGCCTCGCTCTATCCCAAGCTGACCCTGCCCGGCGCGTATCCCGACATCAGGGGCTGGCGCGTCGCGCTCTCGATGGATTTGGGCAGCTTTACCGTCAGCGAGGAGGTGCGGCGCAACACCCAGGCGGCAGCCCAGATCTTTCGCGATCTGGGGGCTGAGGTGGTGGAGATCGAAATCGGCTGGGGCGATGAGGTGCAGGCGGCCTGCATGGCCTATCTGACGCATCTCTTCGGCGGGGCGCTGGCGGGTCTTTTGGCCGAGCATGGCGATCTGATGACCCCCTATTGCCACGATTTCGCGACCCGCGCGCAGGGTTCGACCTCGGCCGAATTCGTGCGCTCGCTCGAGGTTGCGGGCGCGGCCTATAAGCGCCTGGGCCCGCTGCTGAGCGAATATGACATCCTCATCTGCCCCACCACGGCCATTCCCGCCGTGCCGGCCGAATTCGACATAACCGAGTTGGAGATCGAGGGCGTCGCCGTGCGGCCAGAGCTGGGCTGGGTGCTGACAACGCCCTTCAACATGCTCAGCCGCTGCCCGGTGCTCTCGCTGCCCTCGGGCTTTGGGGCGAGCGGTGTGCCGACCGGCCTGCAGATCGTCGCACCGGCCTATCGCGACGAGATCGCCTTTCAGGCCGCCATGGCCTATGAGACGGCCTGCGGCGGCTGGTTCGGCTCGCCAGCCACGCGCCCCGCGCGCGCAGACGCCTGACTGGGCCCGGCGCGCCTATAGCCATGCGTACTGCCAGGCCTGCCGCGAGGCGCCCTGCCAGAGGAGACCGACAATGGGCAATGCCTTCATGGAGATCGCCTTTACCGATGCGGTGAAGGCCCAGCAGGAAGCGCGCGGCAGCCGCAATGCCTATGCCCGTCGGCAGGACGGGCCGGTGACCGCAGACCGGATCGGGCCGGATGAGGCGGCGTTCATCGCCGCGCGCGACAGCCTCTATATCGCCAGTGTGAGCGAGACCGGCTGGCCCTATATGCAGCATCGCGGCGGGCCGCGCGGCTTTGTGCGGGTGCTCGACGACCAGACGCTGGGCTGGGCAGAGTTCACCGGCAACCGGCAATACGTCACCACCGGCAATCTGGCGGGCGATGAACGGGTCTCGCTCTTCTTTATGGATTACGCAAACCGTCATCGGCTGAAGCTGCTCGGCCATGCCCGCCGTGTTGAGGCCGCCGAGGCGCCCGGGATCGTGGCGCCCTACGCAGACAGCCGGCTTGCGCCCCGGATCGAGGGTGCGATGCTGGTGCGCGTCGCAGCGCTCGACTGGAACTGCCCGCAATACATCACCCCGCGCTACACGGCTGAGGAACTGGCGGCCCTTCAGGCCCGGAACGCCGATCAGGAATAGACCCATCGCCCGCAGGCGGTTCACCTGCCGGCGCGCAACCGCCCGACAATGCCGGTGGGGAAGTAGTAGACGCTGAGGATAAAGAGCAGACCCAGCCACAAAAGCCAGCGATCGGGGTTGAGCAGATCGGGGATCAGCGGCAGGGCGGCGGTGGCCTCGGCGGCCGATCCCATCAGGGTTTGCAGATAGTTCTGGGCCAGCACAAAGATCGTGGCCCCGACCACCGCGCCATAGATCGTGCCCATTCCGCCGATCACGACCATCAGCAGAATGTCGAGCATAATGGCAAAGCTCAGCGTGGTGTCAGGCCCGACATAGCGCAGCCAGATCGCAAAAAGGCTGCCGGCGAGCGAGGCCATCACCGCCGAGATGCAGGTCGCGCTCACCCGGTACCACACGACCCGATAGCCGATGGCCTCGGCCCGGAAATCATTCTCGCGGATGGCCTGAAGCACCCGGCCAAAGGGCGAATTGACGATGCGCAGAAGGATCAGGAACAGCAGCAGACAGGCGGCAAAGACGAGGTAGTAGTTCAGCACCCTTCCGTTGATCCGCACGCCGAAGAGCTCGCCCATCCGAAAGGCCGGGGTCAGCTCGCGCGGGATCTTGTAGTTGAGCCCGTCCTCGCCCCCGGTCAGGCCCGACATCTGGCTGACCAGAACCGCCACAGCCGAGGCGACCGCCAGCGTGATCATGGCAAAGAAGATCGCCCGCACCCGCAGCGAGAAAAGCCCGATCACCAGCGCCAGCATTGCCGCGGCCAGCGCGCCGGCAATTGTGCCCAGAACCAGCGCTTCGGCCCCCCGGCCCAGATGCACGCAAGCCAGGGCCACGCCATA
>JBCBKN010000352.1:0-5082 GCA_038521775.1 Pseudomonadota bacterium
CCATGCACCTGGCCCTCGATGATCATCGGGTTGATCCGGGTCCCGCAATCGTCGAGCGCGTAGAACTTGCGGATATCCACCACGCCCGTGTCCACATCCACCTCAAGAACACAGATGTAGGCGCCGAAGGGATAGGTCATGTTCGGCGGATCGTAGTAGCTCACCGCCTCCAGGCCCGGCTCCAGCCCTGGGATCGCCTGGTTATAGGCGGCAAACGCGATCTCCTTCATGGTCTTGAAGCGCACAGGCGCCCCCTACACGGCGAAGCGGTCCACATCGAAGGCCACGACGTCGACGTGCACCTCCAAGAGATAGGCCGCGATCATCTGCGCCTTCGCCCGGATCTTGCGCCCGGCCATCGCCGTCGCCGCACCCGCCACCGGCGTGGAGCGCGAGCCATAGGTGCCGAGCCCGTAGGGCGCGGTGTCGGTGTCGCCCTCCTCGACCGTGATGTCATCGGCGGGCAGCCCGATCTCGGAGGCCAGGATCTGCGCAAAGGTGGTCGCATGCCCCTGGCCCTGGCTGATCGTGCCGAGCCGCGCAATCGCGCTGCCGGTGGGATGAATGCGGATCTCGCAGCTGTCGAACATGCCAAGGCCGAGAATGTCGCAGTTCTTCACCGGCCCGGCACCGACGATCTCGGTGAAATGGGTCAGCCCGATCCCCATCAGCTTGCGCGTCTTGCCGGCCCGAAAATCGGCAAGACGCGCCCCCTGTTCCACCCGCAACCCGTCATAATCGACCGCCTTCAGCGCCTTGTCCCAGGCGGTGTGGTAATCGCCCGAATCGTACTCCCAGCCCAGCGCGGACTGATAGGGAAACTGGTCGGCCCTGATGAAATTGATCCGGCGCAGCTCGGCTGCGTCCATGTCGAGCTTGATGGCCAGCACCTCGATCATCCGTTCGATGAAATAGGCAGCCTCGGTCACCCGGAACGAACAGCGATAGGCCACGCCGCCCGGCGCCTTGTTGGTATAGACACCGTCGACCGCGAGATAGGCCACGGGGATATCGTAGGAGCCGGTGCAGATATTCATGAACCCGGCCGGGAACTTGGTCGGGTCGGCACAGGCATCGAACCCGCCATGATCGGCGGTGGTGTGGCACCAGAGCCCGGTGATCTTGCCCTCTTTGGTCGCAGCGATCTTTCCTTTCATCCAGTAGTCGCGCGCAAAGGCCGTGGACATCAGATTGTCCATCCGGTCCTCGACCCATTTCACCGGCTTGCCGGTGACGATCGACGCCACGACCGAGCACACATAGCCCGAATAGGCGCCCACCTTGTTGCCGAACCCGCCGCCGATATCGGGCGAGATCACCCGGATATTGTGCTCGGCAATGCCCGAGATCAGCGAGACCACGGTCCGGATCGCATGCGGCGCCTGGAAGGTGCCATAGAGCGTGAGCTTGCCATTGACCTTGTCCATCGAGGCGACGCAGCCGCAGGTCTCCAGCGGGCAGGGATGGGTGCGGTGGTAATAGACCATCTCCTCGGCCACCACATCGGCACCCGCGATCACCGCCTCGGTCGCGGCCTTGTCGCCCTGTTCCCAGGTAAAGATATGGTTGTTGTGGCGCACAGCACCATGCGCGCCCTCTGCCCGGTCCCTGATATCCTCGCGCAGCACGGGGGCATCGGGCTCCAGCGCCTTGAACGGGTCGACGACGACCGGCAGCTCCTCATACTCAACCTCGACCAGCTCCACGCCATCGGCGGCGGCATAGCGGTCATCGGCGATGACGAAGGCCACCTCCTGGCCCTGAAACAGCACCTTGCCATCGGCCAGCACCATCTGCTTGTCGCCCGCCAGCGTCGGCATCCAGTGAAGGCCCAGCGGCTCCAGATCTTTCGCGGTCAGCACCGCATGGACGCCGGGCAGCTTCAGCGCCTCCTCCGCATTGATCGAGACCACCCGGGCATGGGCATAGGGCGAGCGCACGAAATCGCCAAAAAGCATGTCGGGCAGCTTGATGTCATCGACATAATTGCCCTTGCCCTGGGTGAACCGCGCATCCTCGACGCGCTTTCTCTCAGTGCCAAGGCCCTTGAGGTTCTTCTTGCGCTGTTCGGGCGTGGGGGTCATCTCGTTCATTCCGCGGCCTCCTTCTGAGATTGCATCGTGGCCGCAGCCGCCATGATCGATTTGACGATGTTCTGATAGCCCGTGCAGCGGCAGAGATTGCCGGCCATGCCGAAGCGGACCTCCTCCTCGGTCGGGCTCGGGTTTTCCTGCAGCAGCCGATGCGCCCGGGTGATCATCCCTGGCGTGCAGAACCCGCATTGCAGCCCGTGATGCTCCCGAAACGCTTCCTGCAACACACTCATGGTGCCATCGGGGTTCACCAGCCCTTCAACGGTGGTGACATCGGCGCCATTGGCCTGGGCCACGAAGACGGTGCAGGATTTCACCGACTTGCCGTTCATATCCACCGTGCAGGCCCCGCAATGCGAGGTCTCACAGCCGATATGCGGCCCGGTGATGTTGAGATCCTCGCGCAGGAAATGGATCAGCAGCTTGCGCGGTTCGGCAAGCGCCTCGACCGCTTTCCCGTTCACCGTCAGTTGCACATGCATCTTTGACATCCTTGCTCCCCCCTCAGGCCCGGCGTCCGAGCGCGCTGTCGATCGCGCGCTTCAGGATCACACCGGCCACATGGCGTTTGAATTCGACCGGCCCGCGCATGTCCTCGCCCGGCGCGATTGCGGCCAGCGCCGCTTCTACAGCCGCCGCCGCATCGCCATTGGCAAGCGCGTCCGAGGCCTCGGCCGACCAGATCGGCGTGTCGCTCAGATTGGTCATGGCGATCGAGGCCGTGCCCGCGCCGACCAGCACCGCCGCGGCCGCGGTGGCATAATCGCCGATCTTGCGCTTTTGCTTTTCATAGGCATAACCGGTGCCCGAGGCCGGCACGGCAAACGAGATCCGGGTCAGGATCTCGTCATCGCCCCTTGCGGTGAAATACGCGCTCTCGTAATAGCCCCGCGCGGCGATGCTGCGTGTTCCGTTGGGTCCCACCAGCTCGAACACGGCATCCAGGCATTGCATCAGCCCCGGCATGTCATTGCCCGGATCGCCATTGGCGACATTGCCGCCGATCGTGCCCACATAGCGCACCTGCGGATCGGCGATCTGCAGGGCAGCCTCTTTGAGCAACGGGCAGACCGCGGCCAGCGTGCGGTCATGGATCAGCCGGTCCTGCGTGACCATCGCGCCGAGGGTGATCGTGCCGGCATCGATGCGGATCTCGCCCAGCTCGGCAATGTCCTGCAGGTCGATCAGATGCTCGGGTGCCGCCATCCGCAGCTTCATCATCGGGATCAGGCTGTGCCCGCCCGCGAGGACCCGCGCCTCCTCCCCCAGCCGGGCCAAAAGCCCGGTGGCTTCGCCCAAACTGGTCGGGCGATGGTAATCGAAAGATCCGGGAATCATGGATGATCCTCCTCCCCTATATGCAGCCGCTTTCACACGGCGTGTTGGGGAGACCCTAGGACGGCGCCTTGCCGCAGACGAATTGCGGTCTGACGAGCAGGGGCATTCTCACACCAACGGCGAATGGCGCGCACGAATGACGAATGTCAGATGCCCAGCGCGGCCTTGGTGGCGGCCACATTGGCCCGGCTGACCGGGACCGGATCGACGTCGATTCCCGGCGCGAACAGGCACACGCCCTGATCCTTGCGCCGCTCGAACCCCTCGACATAGCTCAGATTGACCAGATAGCTGCGATGGGTGCGCACGAACTGGCAGCCGGGCAGTTCCTCGGCCAGGCGCGTGATCGGCTGCGGGCAGAAGACGGGGCCGGAGACCCGGTGCAGCCGCGTGTAATGCCCCTCGGCCCGGATCGCGACGATCTCCTCAATCGGGGCAAAGAAGGTCTTCCCATCCTGCTCATAGGGCAGTCTGAGCGGCCCGGCCGAGGGCGGGGCTTTGGGTGCCTCCGGCGCCTGGGTCTCGTCGGGCATGGCCGGGGCCGAGGCGGCGCGCAGCGTCACAGTCGTCAGCAGGAACGCGCCGCAGATCATGAAGGCGGCCAGCAGCACCAGCATGGCCAGCACATCATTGGGCACCATGCGCGTCGTCGGCTCGACAGTGTCGAGCGGCACGAAGCCCGTCTGCGACATGGCGCTGAAATGCATGGCGAGGATCGCCACGCCATAGACCGCGCCGCCGACCATCAGCCCGCGCAGGGTCCGCCGCCGATAGGCCAGCTGCAGGGCGCCCATGCAGATGCCCGCCGCCAGCAGCGATGACATCACATAGCCCCAGAACCCATAGACAGGGACGCAGCCGCGCATGCCGAACATGCCCACATAATGCATGACGACGACGCCCATCCCCATCAGGCACCCTGCCGCTGCGATATGCGCCGGGCTCCGCCCCAGAAAATGCAGGATCAAGAGCGCAGCGCCCGTGACCAGCACGGCAATCAGCGCCGAGGCCAGGGTGTAGACCGGGTCGTAGACCACCGCCACCGGCAGTTGCAGCGCCAGCATGGCCACAAAATGCGTTGACCAAATCCCGCCGCCCAGCACCGTTGCCGCGCGCGCAATCGCAACCTTGCGCCGCGCTGTTGGCAGCCGCGACAAGCCGTTGGCAAGGCTGAGGCCGGTAAACCCCGATATCACCGCCAAAGCGGCAGCGCCCGCCAGAAGAAACACATTGTAGGATACGGCCAGCACGATCTTGATCTGACATCTGGTTGGCTGCGGGATGGCTAGGATAGTCGCAGAGATGACGGCGCCACAATAAGGTCAACACATTCTTGATCGGGGCAAGCGGGTGCGGTCGATCTCCGCCGCCCACATGACTGACATCTGTCGGTCCAGTTTGCCATGCCCGCTTTCGCGCATGTGCTGTTCGGCAAGAAGACCGGCCGAAAATAGGCGCGAGAGGACGGTGAGAGGACGGGGCGAACAGCCTGGATTAGGGGCCGGCTGAGCGGCCAAACCGGTGCCCCCTGACATGGCGTTTCGGACCCGGCGCGGTGGGCAAACCCGCGACCGGGACCGCGCGCGAGAGGCATCACATCATGTCGAGCGCCGATCAGGCGTAAAGGTCGAACCCGCCCTCCTCCGCCACC
>JBCBKN010000353.1:0-5031 GCA_038521775.1 Pseudomonadota bacterium
ATCCTCGCCGCGCTGCTCATCGCCCACCGGGGCATCGAGCGCTGCTGCGCGCATCGCGCGGGTCGGCCGGGTCGAGGTGTCGGAGACGAAATCATGGCGCAGGTCGGTCATTCCGATTGTCTCCTTTCAGCCGCCCGCCGCACTGGCCGCGACGCGCAGAATATCGAGATCGAGCGCGCGGGCCGCGGATCTGAGCGCCACGCAGGCGCCTTGCAGATCATTGCGCCGCACGGCCTCGGCAAAGCGGTCCAGATGCCGGCCCCAAAGCGCGTATTCGTCGGGCGTGATCGCATCGGCGCGCTGCAGATAGCCGGCCTGGACCGATTTGAAATAGACCGTCACCTGATCGCGCGTGTTGCAGACGGTCGCCTCCTCTGCACCCGCGGCGGACCCAAGCAGCGCAAGGCCCAGCGCTGCCGCGACCGCCTGGACTGGTCGGGCTGCCCGGGTCGGCCGCGCGGCGCCGCCGCGCAGGGTGCGGGGTTTGGGACGGGGGAGGGGGTGGAGCTGCATGCGGGCCAGCATGGGCGCTGCGCTGCGGATGCGCAATCGCGCATGGGGGGTGAGCCGGCACCCCCGGGACATGCTGTCGCAGCCGCTCAGTTGGGCTCCCCGAAGCCGGATTCGACCAGCCCGCGCAGCGCATCGGCGAGCGGTGCGGCCTCAGGCCCCTCGACCTCGACCTCGATCTCGGTGCCGCGCGCGGCGGCGAGCGTCAGCAGCCCCATGATCGAATCGCCGGCCACGCGGATGCCCGCGCGCGACACCCAGGCCGCGGCATCGAAGCGCTCGACCGTTTCGACGAATTTCGCCGAGGCACGCGCATGCAGACCCTTCTGGTTGCAGATGCCCAGCCTGAGCCGGGTGCTCATGACGCTGAGGCGTTCTGGGGGTCTGAGACGTTCTGGCGGTCCGAGGCGTTCTGGCGGTCCGAGGCGTTCTGGCGGTCTGAGACGTTCTGGCGGTCCGAGACGTTCTGGCGGTCCGAGACGTTCTGGCGGTCCGACGGGACCAGCCCGACTGTCGACGTTACGTATTTGCGGCCCGAATCAACGGCGCGCGACACGGCCTCGGTCAGCGGCGCCGAGCGCAGTTTGGCCAGCTTGACCAGCAAGGGCAGGTTGGCGCCGTGGATCACCGCCACCTGAATGCCGGGACCGCCGTCGGCAGGCGATTGGGCAGCAGCGCCTTGGATGCTGAGCGCGGCGCGCAATGCCAGGTTCGCGGGCGTGCCGCCGACCATATCGGTCACCACCGCCACGCCGGCGCCGGCATCGACCTGCAGGATCGCCGCGCGCACCTGCTCACAGCACAGGGCGCCGTCATCCTCGGCCCCCACGGCCACGGCGCTGCAGCAGTGCTGAGGCCCGACCACATGTTCGAGCGCCGCGAGAAACTCCCGCGCCAGACCGCCATGTGCCACAATCACCAGACCGATCATCGGCCCCTTACCCCTGGCCGGCATCGCCGCTCAGCCGCTCCAACTCCCGATGGCGAATAGACACCGACCAGCCGGCCCGATCAAGCCGGTTGGCGAGCGTCCGTGCCACCAGGACCGACCGGTGGCGACCGCCCGTGCACCCGATACCAATAGACAGATAAGCCTTACCTTCGTCTTTATAGGCGGGCAGAAGCGACAGGATCAGCTCGCTCACTTTGTCGAGAAACCCCCGATAGCGCGGATCGGCCTCGATATGGGCGGCCACATCGGCATCGCGCCCATCCCTGGCGCGCAGCGCCGGCACCCAGAAAGGGTTGGTCAGGAAGCGCACATCGAACATCATGTCGAGCGCGCGCGGCACCTCGCGTTTGAACGAAAAGCTTTGCACGGCCACGGTCAGCCCCTGTTCGCCCTGCCCGCCGAACCAGCGGCCGATCTCGCGCTTGAGCTCATGGGGCGAGAGCTCGGAGGTTTCGATGAGAATATCGGCCACCTCGCGCACCGGCACCAGAAGATCGAGCTCAAGCGCAAGCCCCGCCTCCAGGCTGTCATCGGCGGCCAAGGGATGGCGCCGCCGGGTTTCGGAGAACCGCCGGATCAGCGCGGGTCGGGAGCAGTCGAGATAAAGCAGCGTGGCGGCAAGACCGGGCCGCGCGCGCATCTCGCGCACCGTTTCGATCAGCGCGGCGGGGGTGAAGCCCCGGGTGCGGACATCGAGCCCGATGGCCAGGGGGCGCACCGCCCCGCCCTCCTGCAAGAGCCGCGGCAGGAAGGCCAGGGGCAGATTGTCGATGACCTCAAAGCGCATGTCCTCGAGCGCGCGGATCGCGGTGCCGCGCCCGGCGCCCGACGGCCCGGTGACCAGCACCACCTGCCGTGGCCCGCCGGGCTCGGGGCCCGCGCCGGATGATCCAGTCGCGCCGTCGCGCTGCGCCTCGCCGCTCATCTCGCCTCAGCCTGCTGCCCGGATCGACCGCGTCAGCCATCCACCTCTGTCAGTGTACCGCCCTGGGCGAGCCAGGCCACAAGAATTGCCGCAAGCCCGGCCATGTCGCGGCCATGGATCAGGGGCAGGCGCAGCCCCTCGATCTCGGCCTCGCGCCCCGGCGGCAGGCGGCGGGCCTCGATCATGTCGAGATCGACAACCACCGCGAGCGCGACCTGCGCGCGGGCGGGAAGGCGCAGAATGCCCACGCCGCGCGCCTCGATCAGGCCGGCGGTGGCCGCGGGCGCGGCGGCCATCAGCGCCGCGCCGTCCCGCGTGAGGTGAACCTGGTCATCGGCAACCAGCTCGGCACCCCGCGCGATCAGGTCCAGCGCCAGCGTCGATTTGCCCGACCCGGCCGCCCCGGTGATCAGCACACCGGCATCGCCCAGCGCCACGCAGCTTGCATGAAGCGGCGCGGCCGGCTCGCTCACTGCGGCAGCTCGACGGTGAAGCGCGCGCCGGTCGGCGGCCCGTCGGGATCGCTGTCCTTGGGCCGGATGTTCTCGGCCCAGATCCGACCGCTATGCGCTTCGACGATCTGTTTTGAGATGGCCAGGCCCAGCCCCGAATGCTTGCCGAAATCATGTTGGGGCCGTTCGGAGTAAAAGCGCGAGAAGATGTCGTTGAGGTTTTCCTGCGGAATGCCCGGCCCCTGATCGGAAATGCTCACCCGCACCCCGCCATCCTTCATGCGGCCGGCGACAAGCGTGATCTCGCCCCCCTTGGGCGTGAACGAGATGGCGTTGGAGACGAGATTGACGAAGACCTGCGCCAGCCGGCCCTCGATGCCGTCGGTCAAGAGCTTGTCATCGGGAAACTGCCCGATCAGCTTGCCGCCCTGGGCCTCGGCCTTGGGCCCGTGAAACTCCACGAGGTTGGAGAGCAGCTCGACCATCGAAAAGGTCTCCATCTCCTCGCGCACCATCTCGCCGTCGAGCCGCTGGGCGTTGGAGATGTCGGTGACCAGCCGGTCGAGCCGGATGACGTCTTTCTCGATCACCTCCAGCAGCCGCTCGCGGGCATTGTCGTCGCGCGCAAAGCGCAGCGTCTCGACCGCCGAGCGCAGCGAGGTCAGCGGGTTCTTGATCTCATGCGCGACATCGGCGGCAAACACCTCGCTCACCTCGATCCGGTCGTAAAGCGCCTCGGTCAGGTTGCGCATCGCGCCGGAGAGATAGCCGATCTCGTCGGGCCGGCCGGAGAGGTCGGGAATGCGGATCCGCTCGGGGTTCATCAGCCGGGAGGAGCGCGCCTCGCCCTGCTCGGCAGCCTCGGCCATGCGGCGGATCGGGTTGGCGATGGTGCCGGCCAGCACCAGGCTGAGCGCGACCGACATGATCAGCGCAATCGCAAAGACCTGGATGAGCTGGGCGCGCTGATTGGTGATCAGAAAATCGATCTCGCCGGGGCGCGTCGACATCATCACCGCGCCCAGCACATTGCGGTTTTGGGCAATCGGCATGGCCACGGTGATGATCACATGCCCGTCGTCATTGACCTGCCGCCCGCCCGCAAGCCGCCCGTCGAGGGCGCGGAAGACCTGCAGATCCGACGAAATGCCGGGGGTGAGCGTTTCGTTGTAGATCGGGCCCTCCTCGGAGACCAGCCCCTGCAGACGGTCCATGAGCGGCGTGAAGAGCCCGCCCTGGCGCGGCGCGAGGGTCGAGAGCTGCACAGTGCCGGCATTGGGCACCGACAGCGAATCGGCCAGAAGCCGTCCCTCACGGTCAAAAAGCCGGATGCGGTTGGGCGAGGAGAGGCCCAGCTGCGCGACATACCGCCGCGCATCGGCCGCGTTGCGCAGCCGCAGCCCGGGGTCCTGTCGGCCAAAATCCTGCCGCGCATTCATCGCAATTGCCTGGGCGATCACCCGCCCTTCGGCCAGCAGCCCGCGCTCACGCTCAACGATCAGCGCTTCGTCAAACTGGGTGAGATAAAGGATCCCGACGACCAGCGCGCCAAGCGCCACGATATTGATGGCGATGATCTTGCGCGCCAGGGGCGAGCGCGCGCCAAAAAGCGATGGGCGCCGGGCCCCCGCGGCGAAGGACGCGTCGCCGGCGCCGCGCCAATCGTCAAAGCTCAGCCCGCGTTCGGGGTGGGTCGCCGCATCCGGACCCTGGGCGGGCCGGTCTGCGGGACGGCTGCCATCCATGTCCCGTCAGCTTTCCTTATAGCGATAGCCGACACCATACAGCGTTTCGATTGCCGAAAACTCACCATCGACATCGCGGAACTTCTTGCGCACGCGCTTGATGTGGCTGTCGATGGTCCGGTCGTCGACATAAATCTGGTTGTCATAGGCCGCATCCATCAGCTGATCGCGGCTTTTCACGAAACCAGGCCGTTGCGCAAGCGTCTGGAGGATCAGGAATTCTGTCAGCGTCAGCTGCACCGGTTGGCCCTTCCAGCTGACCGAATGGCGCAGCGGATCCATCTGCAGCGGTCCGCGGTCGATGACCTTCTCGGTCTCGGCACGCTCGCGCCCCGGTTCGGCCGCCTCGCGCCGGCGCAGCACCGCGCGAATGCGCTCGACCAGCAGACGTTGCGAGAAGGGTTTGCGGATATAGTCATCCGCCCCCATGCGCAGCCCCAGCACCTC
>JBCBKN010000354.1:0-5005 GCA_038521775.1 Pseudomonadota bacterium
ATCGAGCCATGTCAGCGACCCTGTTGCCAAGAACTGTGAGATGGCCAGCCGCACATTGATGATGCGCGTCGACGCCGCCTCGGCAAGCATGGCGGCCTCGGAATCGCCACTCGCGGCTGAGTTAGTTGCGCGCGACGCCGTCCACTCCTCGATAGCAGCTCCGATTGGCTCAAGCTCGCCCAACAAGATCTGCCGACGATCGCGAAGCGCCGAGTAGTTCTCAAAAGCAGCTTGGTAGGCCGCAATGTTGTTTGCAATGTCTTCGAGTACGCCCAGCTGGGCCGGGTCGTCGCTGAACCGGGAGCGCAGTTCGTCCCGTGCGGCAATCACTTCAGCCACACTCGTCTCAACTTCCGACCTTTTTTCAGGGTTTGACGTGAGCCGATAGTTGATCGCCGCCATCCGCGCCTCAAGCACATTGACTTTGACGAGCAGGAGGTCGCGCGAGTTACGGCCGGTTTCGCGATACTCGAAAAAGACCCCGCCAAGGCGAAGTGTTTCAAAAATACCGATCCCGCCCAGCACCAGCAAGATCGCAAGGACGGAGCCGAACCCAACATAGATCCGTTTTGAGATGTTCCAGGACGACATACTGACCCCCAAAGTGAAGTACCGGGCTTCTCTAGGGCGAGAAAGGTAACTCCAGTCTTACGAAGCCGACATTTTTTGACTGGAATCCTAAACGCGTTTGTCACGCCCTGGTTCGCTGCTTGCGCACAGCGCTTGGTGCGGAGCGGCATGGCCGGCCGGGGCGGCGTCGTGAGGCCCAAAAGAAGCCGCGCCGGGATACCGCACGGCCTGATCCCAACCGGCGCCTCGGGTCATTCACGACCGAAAAAGCGCCGCTCCGACGTGGGCACCGCCACCGTACCAAGGGTGCATTCACGGATGTAAACGCACCATAGTTCACTGATTTTGCATATAAATCCGAAAGCCACTCGAAACTGGACCAAACCCGGTCGATCCGCCCCTCTGCGGTTTTCAAGATGTTTGCGTTGAACAGGTTCCTGTATACAATTCTGCCAATGGAGGGTTGGATCCTGTCACGCGCGCCGCATGTTGCCCCGGTTTCGGCACGGCACGGCGCGGACAGGAGACGCAAAATCAGGGAGACGGATGATGAAGACGACGCTTGCCAAGGTCACTCGCAGATCGATGCTGGGGCTGGGCCTTGCGGCCGCATTGGCGTTGCCGGCGGCGGCCGAGACTTTCGTGCGGGTCGGCGGCGGGTTGGCCGGCACCTATCCGGTCTTTGCCGCGAAACTGGTCGAGCTCATCAACAGGGATATCGACGGCGTGACGGCGAATGTCGTCTCGGGCGACATCGAAAAATCGCTGATCGGCATTCAGACCGGCGAACTGACCATCACCATTGCCCCGAGCTTCAATACCAAACAGGTGTTTGACGGGCTTGGAACGCTTGGTGTGCCAACCCCGGAAGTGCGCCACATTATCACGCTTTACGGCTCGCCCATTCAACCCGTGGCCGCGCTGGACGGGCCCAAATCGATCGCTGAACTTGCGGCGGGGCCGAACCGGGTCTGGATGGGCCAGCGCGCCGGGTTCTTTTACCAGATCTATGTGCCGATCATGGAGGCGGCGGGCATCTCGCCCGAGGATATCGAAGCCGCGGGCGGTGTGATCGAAGAATACGGCTATCTCGACGAGGTGCAGGGCTTTCAGGACGGGCGCCTGGATGCCGGGATCTTTGCCGGGCCGGTCCCCTATGGCCTCTTGACGCAGATCGAGGACAGCCCGGGCTTCCGGCTGATCGGGATGAGCGAGGCCGAGCTTGACAAGCTGGAGGCGCTGCGCCCGGGCATGGGCCGGATCACGGTTCCCGCCGGCTCCTACACGCATCAGGAAGAGGCGGTGATGCTGCCCTATTACGTCAACCATCTGGTCGCCAGCGCCAATGCCGACCCAGAGCTGATCTATCAGGTCACCAAGCTGATGTATGAAAACTATGCCGCGTTCCACGGCCTCTTCGCTGGCTCCGAAGAAATCGACGATGTGGATGTGCTGAAATACAACGTGCTGCCCGTGCACCCGGCATCCGAGCGCTTCTACAAGGAAGTGGGCGCCATGTAGGGAGTCTGTCGCCCAGCGACAGCGACGCCGCATTGGGGTTCGGCCCGGACGTGGGCCCGACATGACCACAGGGGCCGCAACGGCCCGCCTGACCGAAGGCGGCCCGGGCAGCGCATGGCTGGCCTGGGCCGTGCTGTGCCTTGGCAGCTTTTTTGTGCTGATCCATCTTTATGCTGGGATCCACGGCGCGCCCGATGCCCTGCTCTATCGCGCGCTGCATGTCTGCACGGCACTGGCGCTGGTCTTTCTGATCAAACCCCTGCCCGGCCGCTGGCGCTGGCTCGATCTGCTTGGCATTGCCGGAACGGTTTGGGTGCAGGTCTATTTCTTCATCGAGCTGGAGACCTGGCACATCCGCACCGTTTTCTTCCGGCCCATCGATTACGCAACCGCGGTGCTTTTCATTGTGCTGATCCTGGAGGCCACGCGCCGGGTGGTGGGGCCGATCCTGGTGCTGATCTGCGCCTTTTTCCTGGCGCATGCGCTCTATGCCAACCGGTTTCCGGGCGTGTTCTACGGCCCGCCCTCCAGCCTTCAGAACCTCTTGCAGGCGGTTTTTCTCGACAGCAACGGCATTTTCGGCACGGCCGTTTCGGTCATGGCCAATTTCGTGGTGCTGTTCATTCTCTTTGGCACCCTGCTCAATGCCTGTGGCGGCGGGGCGTTCTTCACCCGGCTTGCCTTTGCGCTGTTTGGCCACCGCACGGGGGGGCCGGCCAAGGCTGCGGTGATGTCCTCGGCCATGATGGGCTCGCTCTCGGGCTCGGCCATCGGCAATGTGCTGACCACCGGCGTCTTTACCATCCCGCTGATGATCAGGCTGGGCTATCGCCGCGCCTTTGCCGGCGGGGTCGAGGCGGCGGCCTCCAACGGTGGGATCATCATGCCGCCCGTGATGGGCGCTGTGGCCTTCATCATGACGGAGTTTCTCGACCGCGCCTATCTCGACATCGTCGCCGCTGCGCTGATCCCGGCGCTGCTTTACTTTCTGGTCATCTTCGTCTCGGTGCATACCGAGGCCCAGAAGCTGGGGCTGCCGCGGATGCCGCGGGCGCTGCTGCCACCGGCCTGGGCGATCCTGCGGCGCGAGGGCTATCTGCTGGCCCCGATCCTGCTCATCATCGGGGCGCTGATCGCCGGCCGGTCGATCGTCTATGTCGCGGTGATGATCACCGGCGTGACCTTTCTGATCGCGGTGCTGCAGCCCCGGCGGCGCATCACCCCGCGCGGGCTGGTCTCGGTCATCGAAGAGACCGCGCGGGCCACGGTCGGCCTGTCGGTTGCCGCTGCGGCGGCCGGCATCATCCTGGGCGCGATTTTCGCCGTGGGCTTGAGCTTTCAGATCGCGCAGGCGGCGGCCAATGCGGCGGGCGGCCAGATCTGGGCGCTGCTTTTGCTCTCCGCGCTCCTCTCGGTGATTATGGGCATGGGCATGACGGCCGTTGCCATCTATCTCACGCTGGTCGCCACCATCATCCCGATCCTGAAGGTCGCCGGCGTCCCGCCCATGGCCGCGCATTTCTTTGCGTTTTACTATGGCATCATCTCGAACATCACGCCGCCCGTGGCCCTCACCGCCTTTGCCGCCGCCCCGATTGCAAAGGCAAACCCGATCCCCGTCGGGCTTGCGGCCTCGCGCCTCGGCATCGCCTGTTTTCTGCTGCCGATCCTCTTTGTCTATGCGCCAGGTCTGTTGCTGGAGACCACCTGGCAGGACACGGTGCATGTCACCTTGATGTCAGCCCTGGGCCTCAGCGCCTTTGCCGTGGCGATGACCGGGCATGCCTTTGCGCCCCTGCAGGCCTGGCAGCGCGCCGGGGCCCTGGGTGTCTTCGTTCTGGGCGTGGCGCCTGACTGGCGGCTCAACCTCGCGGCGGTGGTGCTGGCCGCGCTGGTGTTTGCAACGAACTTTCGGGCCGGGAACCCGCGGGCCGGGCTCTCTCAGGCCCGAAACTCGCAGGCCCGAAACTCTCAGGCCGGCGCGGCCGCGGCGACCCCTGGCACGAAGGCCGCATCCGACCCCGGCACCGGGGCGGAGGAACGCCAGATCCTCGCTGACATCATGGAGGAGGGCGTTGCGGCCGATCCCGGCATCCTGACACGCGGCGAGGCGCGGGGGCGCTGGTTCTGGTGCGCCTGGGCGGTGGTGCTGTGCGTCGCGGCAGTTTTCGAGATCAGCGCGCAGATTTACCTGCAGGCGCGCGAACCGCTGCTTTGGACGCTTTTGATGGCGCTGACGGCCTGCGGCGCGGTCGCGGGCATCGTCTTTGCATGCCGTGCGACCTCATCTCCCGCAGAAGCAGCGGCGCCGTGATGCGATCCGTCGAACGGCGCGCTACTCAACCGCCGACCCGCCCAGACCGAGCACGCCGGGATTGAGGATGCCGTCAGGGTCGAGCTCGGCTTTCAGCGCCTCAAGCACGCCGCGCATGCCCGGGGCGAGCGTGTCGCGGTAAGGGTAGCTCCGTCCGATCTGCAGATGGGCGCAGCCCGAAGCGGCCATCGCCGCGATCAGCTTCCGGCGCAGGGCGAATGCAGCCTCCCGCCGCTGCGGGTCCGGCGGGGCGTTGCGATGCGGCGCGACCTGTGACGGCGCCGCATAGGCGCGCTGAAACCCGCTCAGCGCGTCGGTCCAATAAAGCTGCGGCTCGACAATGATCTCCCCGCCGACCGCGGCCAGCAACAGCGTGCAGTCGACCGGTGTTGGATCGGTCTCAGCAGACTGGGCCAACACATCCCGCACCGCGTTGAGCCCGTGGCCGGCCCGCCCGGCCGCAAACACGCCGTGACAGGGCAGCCAGCGCTCGCCATCCGGCCCGATCAGCGCCTTTATGCTGCGAAAGGGACGCGCCCGTGTGACCCGCGGAATAGTGTCGGGCATGACACGCCCGCCCACCGCCAGGCAGGCCGAGAC
>JBCBKN010000355.1:0-4886 GCA_038521775.1 Pseudomonadota bacterium
GGGGTTGAGGGAACCTTTGTGACGACCACCTGCTGGCCATCGGTGCCTGCGCGGGTGCGTTCCAGCACGATATCCGTGAACGTCCCGCCAACATCGACCCCGACACGTATCATGGCCGCTTCCTTTCTCTTCCAGTCGTCAAAACCCGTCGCCGCGGATCACGCTTTCCGCCCCAAGACCCGCGCCCAGCAAGGCCTCGTCCTGTCCGCCCGAGGCGGAGAGAAGAAAGCTTGTGGGAAGCCCCCTGGCATCGCGCCCATTGGGGATCGCCAGACCGGGCAGGTCGAAATAGTTGCCCATCATCGTGTTGCGCAGCGATTTGAGGTTCATGGCATGAAAGACGCTGTCATCGGCCTCCAGCGGCGCTATTTCGGGCGCGGTGTGCGGCGCGGTCGGATAGGCCAGAAACGCGCCGCCGAGCTCGGCCCGCAGCGTCTCGATGGCGACCAGGCGGGTCTGCTGAACGGTCAGGATATCGGCCGCCGACATGCGGCTGCCGGGCTCGATCCGCGCCGCGACGCGCCGGTCGATGCGGGCCCGGTCCGGCCCGTCCATCAGCGCGCGATGGGTCACATAGGCCTCGGCCGCGGTGATGGTGCCAAGCGCGCCCATCTGATCAAAGGCCTTGGCAAAGGCGGGCAGGGGGCGCCGCGTGACCGCCGCACCGGCCTGGGCCAGCCGGCTGATCGAGGCCTCGAAATTTTCGGCCACGGCGGGGTCGAGATCGTCAAAGACCAGCGTCTCCGGCACGATGATCGACATCCCCGCCACCGGGCGCCGCCGCACCGATGGGACCGGAACGCCGCGAAAGACCGCGTCGACCAGCACGCAATCAAGCACCGAGCGGGCCAGCGGGCCGACCGTGTCGAGCGTGGGCGAAAGGTCGAAGACGCCCTGCTTCTCGATCCGCCCTTCGGAGGATTTGTAGCCCACCACGCCGTTGAACGCGGCCGGCACGCGGACCGAGCCGCCCGTGTCTGTGCCAGCTGCAACAGGTGCCAGCCCGGCTGCCACCGCAACGCCCGAGCCTGAGGAGGAGCCGCCCGGCGCGCAAGCTGTCGCCGTGTTCGGGTTGACGGGCGTGCCGAAATGCGGGTTCAGCCCGATCCCGGAATAGGCAAACTCGGTCAGGTTGAGCTTGCCCAGGCTGATCATGCCGGCCATCGCGGCGCGCGAGACGACCGTTGCGTCGCGCGCCTTTGGCGGGGCGTTGCGCAAGGTCTCTGACCCCGCGGTGGTGGTCTCACCGGCCATGTCGATGAGGTCTTTCCAGGCAATCGGCACGCCGTCGAGCGCCGAGAGAGGCCGGCCAGCCGCCAGCCTGTCCCACGCAGCCTTGGCCTCGCGCAGCGCGCGGTCCCCGGTCACGGCTAGAAAGACCGGCGAGGTCTGGGCGGCGATGCGCTCCAGAAGATGCCCCGTCAACGCAACCGGGTCGGCGCGCCCCGAGGCCATCGCGGCGCCGATGGCCCATGCCGAGCGTTCGGCGAGCAGCTCGGGCGAGATGCGCTCAGGCATCGGCCGGCACCACGGTTGCACGCTCGGGCCGCCAGCGCATCTCAACCGCGCTGCCCGGCGCCAGGGCACGGCCGGCCAGCCTGTCGCGATGGGTCTCAAGCCGCACGGTCAGCGCATCGTCGAGCGCCACGTTCACATAGACGATCTGCCCGACCGGATCGAGCGCCGAGACCACGCCCTGAACCTTGTCGAGACCCTCATCCTGGCCGGTGCCGGCCGGCTCGATCTCCACATATTCCGACGGCACCACGACCAGGGCTGCACTGCCCGATTGCGCCGCGGCATAGCCCGGCACGCCGGAGAGCGGCCCGAACCGGGTTTCGACCATGGCCCGCTCGGGCCCCGTCTCGGCAAGCCTGCCCTCGATGATCTTGTTGCGCCCGATGAACCGCGCCACGAAGGAGGAGCGCGGCCGGGTGTAAAGCGCGAAGGGCTCGGCGATCTGTTCGACCCGGCCCGCATTCATCACCACCACCCGGTCGCCCATGCCCAGCGCTTCGGACTGCGCATGGGTCACGAACACGAAGGTGATGTTGAGATCGCGCTGCAGGATCTTCAGCTCTTCCTGGATCGTCTTGCGCAGATTGGCGTCGAGCGCGCCCAGGGGCTCGTCGAGCAAGAGGATCTCCGGCTCGGTCACAAGGCCTCGGGCCAGGGCCAGCCGCTGCTTCTGGCCGCCCGACAGGCCGCTTTCGCGCGCGCCGGCCACATCGCCCAGCTGCAGCTTGTCGATGATCGCATCGACCCGCTTTTTGACCTCGGCACGCGACAGGCCCCGCACCTCCAGCCCGAAGGCGATGTTCTGGCGCACCGTCATATGCGGGAAGATCGCGTAATTCTGAAAGATCGTCGCCGTGGGCCGCTTTTCAGTGGGCATATGGGTGACGTTCTGGCCGCGGATCAGAAGATCGCCGGCGGTGATGTCCTCCAGCCCCGCAATCATGCGCAGCGTCGTGGTCTTGCCGCAGCCCGAGGGCCCGACAAACGAGATGAACTCCCCTCGCTGAACCTGCAAGTCAAAGCCCTCCACCGCGACCGTGCCGCCGGGATAGACTTTGCGCAGCGAGACAAGCTCCAGGTCATGCACAGACATGCAGGCACCCATTCAACCGGCAAGACAAGGGCTGGGGGCGCCGAAGCGCCCCCGAAAACAGACAGGTTCCGGCGCGATCAGGCGCTCAGGAACTCGTCCCATTTGGCGATGAGGTGGTCGTACTCATCGGGCCACTGGTGCCAGTATTTGATGTGGCTGGCGCGCTCCACCAGGCTGCCGCCATCGCGCAGATCGCCTTCATTGATGCCGCGCTCGGCCGCACCGACCCAGGGCTGACCCTCATACCAGAAGGCGTATTTCTCGGCCGGCATCACATCCTTGATGTTGGTGGTCGGCGAGTAATAGCCCTGCTCGGACACGGTGATCGCCGGCGGGCCCGAGAGCCAATAATCGGCATAGGCGGTGACCGCCTCTTCATTGGGCGAGGAGGCGATCTGGCTGATGCCGATCGACCAGGCGCGGTAGCCTTCCTTGGGCACCGCATAGGAGCATTGGATGCCCTGGGCCTTCACCGCCATCACCGCCGGCTGCCAGGCATCGGCCAGGATCATCTCGCCCGAGGCCAAGAGGTTCACCAGTTCGCCGAAATCGCCCCAGAGCGCGCGGAACTGGCCGTCTTTCTTCTTGGCGACCAGGAATTTCGCGGCCTCGTCGATCTCTTCGATGGTCGGGTTGCCGGGGTTGACGTTTTCCAGCATGCCCATCGAGGTCATGGCCAGCACTGCCTGGCCAAAGGCGATCAGCGGGTCGACATTGAGGCCGGTCTTGCCCTTGAACTTCTCATCGAAGATCGCGGTCCAGGTGTTGGCTTCCTCGGCCGAGACCAGATCGGGGCGATAGCCGATCGAATCGAAGTTATAGACGGTGGGCACCATCCACAGCATGGTCTTGGCCTCATCGGCCCAGATCTGGCCCGAGATCTGCGCGCGCGCCTCCATCCGCTCATCGGCATCGGTGAAGGTGGGGCGGATATTGGCCCAGTTCGACAGCGACGCGGTCGGGATCGGCTTGATCGTGTTGGTGATCGTCATCGCCGGCAGACGCTCGCCGATCGTTTCCCAGCAATCATAGGCGGTCGAGCCCGACAGAAGCTCGGTCTGGGTGTTGGGATAGATGTCGGCCTTGCCCGACACCGCGCCCACGCCCGAGGCGGCCTGGAAATCGTTCAGGATCCGCTCCTGCACGGTGACCGACAGGCCCACGGTGCGCAGCTCCTGATCGGCCAGATGGCCCGCAGCGCGCAGCATGCCCGGATGCATCAGCATCGCGGCCCCGCCAAAGGCCGCGGACCCTTGCAGGAAGCCGCGCCGGGTTGGGTGGAGGAAGTGTCTCTTCATGGTTTTGTCTCCCTGTAAACCATTTACTTGTGCAGTGTTGGGTCAGTAGCGGCCCACGACAAGCCCGCCATCGACGGTCACGACCTGGCCGGTCATGTACCGCGCACCGTGCGAGCACAGAAAAACGATCACATCCGCGATGTCATCGGCCTCGCCGACCCGGCCCATGGGGATGTATTCGGCGGCCTTTTCGAGACCTTCCGGCCCCACGCTGTGCACGGTTGAAAGCGCCTGCGCGGTGCGGATGAAGCCGGGCGAGACGCCATTGACGCGGATGCCGGTCCGCGCCAGTTCCACACCAAGGCCGCGCACCAGCCCAACGACGCCCGATTTCGCGGCCGAGTAATGGGCATGCTCGTCCCAGCCGTAATTCGTGCCCATGATCGAGGACAGGCAGACGATTGTCCCAGTCCGTGCGGTTGTCATCTGCGCCACCACTGGGCGGATCACCCGGATCATCCCCTTGAGGTCGATCTCGAAGGTGTGGTCCCATTTCTCGTCGGAGAGCTCGCTCAGCGGCACCTTATGGGCGATGCCGGCATTGCAGATCAGCGCGGCGAGGGGCCCATGCTCGGAATGCACCGCGGCCAACACCGCCTCGGCCGCCTCGGTCGAGGTCACGTCGAGGAGGTGAAACTCGGCCTTGCCGCCGGCCTCATTGATCGCGGCCGTGACCGCCTTGCCCTCCTCCTCCAACACGTCCGTGACGATCACGCGGTAACCCGCGGCGGAGAATGCATGCGCCGTGGCCCGGCCAATGCCGATGCCCGCCCCGGTGATCAGAACCGTCTTCATGCGATATCCTCCTGAATGCCGCTGCTTTTCGCCCGTCGCGCCCGCCGCACTGAAACCCCCATCAGCACGCCGTAAACGGTGAGCAGCGCGAAGGAAAAGAGCGTGGTGAGCACCCCGAAGGCAAAAAGGTTGGGGTGGATCTCGACCGCAAAGGTCCCGTAGATCGCAATCGGCATCGTCAC
>JBCBKN010000356.1:0-4885 GCA_038521775.1 Pseudomonadota bacterium
GCGCGGGCAACGCGGCGGCGGGTGGAATGGGGCATGATCACCTCATCGATAAAGCCCTTTTCGGCCGCCACGAAGGGGTTGGCAAAGCGCTCCTCATACTCGGCCGTGCGGGCGGCGATCTTTTCCGCCTCGCCCAGCTCGGAGCGATAGAGGATCTCGACCGCGCCCTTTGCCCCCATCACCGCGATCTCGGCCGTGGGCCAGGCATAGTTGATGTCGCCGCGCAGATGTTTGGAGGCCATCACGTCATAGGCCCCGCCATAGGCCTTGCGGGTGATGACGGTCACCTTGGGCACTGTCGCCTCGCCATAGGCAAAGAGGAGCTTTGCGCCATGCTTGATAATGCCGCCATATTCCTGGCTGGTGCCGGGCAGAAAGCCCGGCACATCGACAAAGGTGAGGAGCGGGATCTCGAACGCATCGCAAAACCGCACAAAGCGCGCGGCCTTGCGGGCGCTGTCGATGTCAAGACAGCCCGCCAGCACCATGGGCTGGTTGGCGACCACGCCCACCGTGGCCCCCTCCAGCCGGATGAAACCGGTGAGGATATTGGCGGCAAAGCCTTCCTGGATTTCCAGAAAATCGCCCTCATCGGCGGTTTTGCGGATCAGCTCGCGCATGTCATAGGGCTGGTTGGCCGAGGCCGGGACCAGCGTGTCGAGGCTCATCTCCACACGGGCCGGGTCGTCGAAACTGGGCCGGCTGGGCGGGTCAGACCGGTTGCTCAAGGGCAGGAAATCGACCAGGCGGCGCACCTCGGCCAGGGCCTCGAGATCATTCTCAAAGGCCGCATCGGCGACGGAGGATTTGGTGGTGTGGGTGCGCGCGCCGCCCAGTTCCTCGGCCGTGACGACCTCATTGGTCACGGTTTTGACCACATCGGGGCCGGTGACGAACATGTAGGAGCTGTCGCGCACCATATAGATGAAATCGGTCATTGCCGGCGAATAGACCGCTCCGCCGGCGCAGGGCCCCATGATGACCGAGATCTGCGGCACCACGCCCGAGGCCAGGATATTGCGCTGAAAGACATCGGCATAGCCGGCCAGGCTCGCCACCCCCTCCTGAATGCGGGCACCGCCGGAATCGTTGAGCCCGATCACCGGCGCGCCATTGCGCATGGCCATGTCCATGACCTTGCAGATCTTCTGGGCGTGGGTTTCGGAGAGCGAGCCGCCAAACACCGTGAAATCCTGCGAAAAGACATAGACCTGGCGGCCATTGATCGTGCCCCAGCCGGTGACGACCCCATCGCCATAGGGGCGGCTCTCCTCCATCCCGAAATCGGTGCAGCGATGGGCCACGAACATGTCGAACTCTTCAAACGAGCCCTCGTCGAGCAGCACCTCCAGCCGCTCACGCGCGGTCAGCTTGCCTTTCGCATGCTGCGCCTCGATGCGCTTTTGCCCGCCGCCCAGCCGCGCCTGCGCCCGTCGCTGTTCCAGCTCGTGAAGAATGTCGTGCATGCGCATGTCCTGTCGCCAGATGAGGCGCGCAGATTAGTCGAGTTGGCGAAAGATGGAAGCCATCTGGCGGCGCGGTGCGCCGCGAGCGGCGCAATCCCGCCCGCTGCGTCCAAAGGGCAGCACGCGGCGTCTCAGAGCCCCAGGACCAGGGGCGGGTCGCTGAGGCTGGCCGGAGCGGCCGGCTCGGTCATCGCATGCGGTGCCGGGTTGCCCATTGCGGTCAGGGCAACTGTCTGAACGCTGCGCCAATCGGCATCGGGCACCAGGGCGACGCTGGCACCGCCGGGCAGCGCGAGGCCCAGCGCATCGGGCGCGAACACCCCCGCACAAGGCCCCGTTGTCGTGCCGGCCAGCGGCACCATCACCCGGCCCAGCCAGCGTGCGCCGAAGGCCGCCATCGGCAACGCGTGCCAACCGATGCTTCGCCAGGCCTGCCCGGTGCTGTCGGTGATCTGTCCGCCCGCAACCGATCCGTTCGAGAGCGCCGCCTCCGGACCCTGCCCGTGCGGGGCCGGCATGCGATCGGACGCCTCCAGCCGCCGCAGCGCGCAAACCGCAAGCCCCGGGACCGGGCCATTGGCCCGATCAGCGGCATCAAAGGCCACCTCAAGCGCCACGGCACGCCAATCGCCGGGCAAGCTGCGCTCCACCAGGGCACGTCTCACTGTGACGGCTCCGGCATCCGCGCGGATATCGGCAAGCTCCGGCAGCCCGGCCAGAAGCGCCCCGTGCAGTGCTGCTTCATCGAGCGCAATGCCAAGCCCGGCAAGCTCGTTGAGCAGTGCCTCGAGATCTTCGGTCAGGACCGAGGGCAGGCTATAGGCGCTCAGGGGATGGTGCGGCGCGCCCCCTTTCGGACCGATCAGGGCCGCCGCGGTCAAAAGCCCCTGCCAGGCCGAGGCCGCGCCGCTTGCCGCGCCAGGACCCGGCCCGCCGGCAATTGTCATCTGCCCTTCGCGCATCCGAAACTGGCTGCCCTCAAGCAGCGCGGCCAGCGCGCCCAGCGGCGGGGGCGACCTGTCCGGCAGGGCCATCGCGTCGAGCGTCTCGGCCACGGCGCCGCGCTGCTCATCGGGGCGGCAGGATGACGACCAGGGACCGACATCGGCCGCATTGCCCAGGCGGGTCAGCACCGGATGCCGCCGGTTGGCATTGACCAGCGCCAGCGCAAGCCCGCTCTGGCCCACCGAACCGGTGCCAAGCGCCGCGCTGCGCCCCTCCGAGCGCACATGCCCGCCCAAGCTGTCAACGCAGCGCAGCACCCCGTCGATCAACCGGCCCGACGCGCCGGCGGCCGACAGCGCCGGCAGACGCAGGCGAAGCCCCGCCGCGGCCTCTTCGATGCGCAGGCAGGCCAGGCCCTTGCAGCTGATCTCGCCCTCGACCAGCAGGCCGATGCCATGCCCGGATGCGGCCATGTCCACGGCGTGCAACAGCGCCGAAAGCGTGTTGAGATCCAGGCCGCTGGGCAGGTCGAGCGAGACGCCCCCAAGCACCGGGCAGGCAATGAGCAGGCCAAACCCCTCCTCGCCCGCGGTTGCGAATTCATCGGGCAGCCGCTCGCGCAGCCCCTCGCCCCGCGGCGACAGCAGGATCTTGTCCCAGCGCTGGGCCGGCCGCATGCCCGACCATTGCGCGCCGCCCTCATAGCGCAGGCCCAGAACGCCCGCGACCGGCACGCCGAGGTTCAGGAATGCCGCGGCCTGTTCCATGACCGAGCCCGAATCCAGGCTGGGCAGATCGCAAAAGGCCTCCATCTCGATCACGCGTCGGATCGGGTTCTCAAAGACCGGCAGCACATGGCCGCGGCCGAGCCCCAGGCTCAACGCCGTGGCGTCGAGCAACCGCATGCCGGCCGCCGCCGCTTCATCGGTGGGCATATGCGGGCCCCGCCCGCGCCGCGCCTGCGCGCCGGTGAACTTCCAAAGACGCGGGCTGCCGGATGCCTCGGGCCAATCGAGCGCCCATCCTTCGGGCAGCGCGCGCAGCAACGCCCCCGGGCAGACCTCGGCGCGCAGCGCGTCGATCAGCGCCGGTGCCTCAACGGCTTCGACCTCAAGCGTTTCCGACAAGGTCAGACCGGGCGCACGACGTCCCACCACCTGCCCGACCGGCTCACAGGCAGGGCGCTGGCCCCGGCGCTGATCGCTGCGCAGCCTGTCCAGCATCTCGTTGCCGCCGGGATCATCGGCCGGCGCAATCTCGGCCGGCGCAATCTCGGCCGGCGCAATCTCAGCCGGCGCAATCTCGGCCGGCGCCGTTGACGCAGTCTCGGCCAGCGCCGTTGACCCAGTGTTGACTGGTGCCGTCGGTTCATGGGCGCCATTCGTCCGGCCGCCATGCACATTTGGCTGCTCGGCGACCGCGCTGCCGGCCGGCTGCTCTTGCATTTCCCGCTCCATACCGTCCAGAATACACGCTGGCGCAACAAACGAACAGCCCCTTGGGCATGCGCATGCCACGCAGAAGCCAATTGCGGCCCGGACGGGCTTGCAGTAGGCCAAAGCAGCAGCGGGTCGGTGGCGCCCGCCCTTTCCTTTGGAGGCGTGCTATGGAGCTTCACGGCAGCCGTGAAATTGCGGCGGATCGGGCGACCGTCTGGGCGGCGCTCAACGATCCGGAGGTGTTGAAGGCCTGTATCCCGGGCTGCGAGAGCATGACGGGCAGTCCGGAGGACGGGTTTGAGGCGGTGGTCACCCAGCGTGTCGGCCCGGTCAAGGCCACGTTCAAGGGCGCGGTGACGCTGCAAAACGTCGTTGAGGGGGAAAGCTACACCATTGCCGGCGAGGGCAAGGGCGGGGCTGCGGGCTTTGCCAAAGGCAGCGCCGATGTTTCGCTTGGCGATGGGGCAGAGGGCGGCACGCTGTTGACCTATGCGGTCGATGCCAAGATCGGCGGCAAGCTGGCGCAGCTGGGCAGCCGGATCATCGACGGCTTTGCCAAGAAGATGGCCGACCAGTTCTTCGACCGCTTCAAGGAGGCGCTTGAGCCCTCCGAGGAGGCAAGCGAAGACGCCGAGGCCGAGAACGCCGACGCGCCCAAGAAGGGCTGGTTTGCACGGCTTCGGGGCGCGTGACCGCGCCAGGCTTGTTTTTGGCACGCGGGTCCGGCAACTTGGCCGGGCACCGATAGGTTCTGGCATTCTATAGGGTCCGGCAACCCAGTCGGGTGACAGAGCCCGGTTTGATGACCCACCCGGCCATCGCGCGGCCTTTGGGTGCGCGCGGCCTGACCTGAGACGCCGCGGCGCAAAGCCTGCGGCGCATTGGCGGCGGATCTCCCGCACGCCCGACCGCCGATGACGGCAAATCCCCACAGCAAATCCCCACAGCAAATCCCCACAGACAGACAATGGAGGGCATATGATCACGCCGCTGTTCGCCCAAAGCATGGCCGCCTATAACGCATGGCAAAATGAA
>JBCBKN010000357.1:0-4872 GCA_038521775.1 Pseudomonadota bacterium
ATCCTGATGGACAGCGACAGCGGCACCGCAATGACCCTGGGCCGCACCTCGCTGGTCACGCCCAGCGGGGCCGAGCCGCTCTCACGGCTCTCGCTGGAGCTGGACCGCCACTGAACGCCGCTGGCCGCCACTGAATGCCGCTGGCCACCACCAAACGCCGCTGGCCGCCACTGAACGCCACGGGCCGGGCATTGCAAGGGCGCAATCAGTTGCGAGATGCGCGATCCCCAGCAAAAAAAAGGTCTTTCGCGCCGCGATTTCCCGTCGCAAGCTGCGCCGGACCAGAATGGAGGGGCTTTATGGCCAAGACCGTGGTGGATCTGAACTGCGACATGGGCGAAGGGTTCGGCCACTGGTCCTATGGCGATGCGTCCGACGAGGCGCTGATGCCGATCATCTCCTCGGCCAATGTTGCAACCGGCTTTCACGCCGGCGATCCCAACTCGATGGACCGGGTGGCCCAGCTTGCGGCCGAGCATGGCGTGGGTCTTGGCGCGCATCCGGCTTACCGCGATCTGCAGGGGTTCGGGCGCCGGGTCATCCAGGCCGGCACCGATGAGCTGGTCAATGACATGCTCTATCAGATCGGTGCGCTGCGCGAGTTCGGCCGCCGCCATGGCGTCGCGCTGCAGCATGTCAAACCGCATGGGGCGCTTTACATGACCGCGGCCAAGGACCCGGATCTGTCGCGGCAGCTGGTCGAGGCGCTGCAGCAGACCGGGCCGGAACTCTTTGTCTTTTGCATGGACATCTCGCTGACCAATGGCATCGCGCAGGAGCTTGGCCAGCCGGTGATCCGCGAGTTCTATGCAGATCGCGACTATGACGCCTCGGGCTCGATCGTCTTTGCGCGCAAGATGCGGCCGCTCGATCCGGACGAGGTTGCCCGGAAATGCGTGCGTGCCTGCACCGAGGGGACGGTGCAGACGGTCGAAGGCGGTGACATCCCGATCACCTTCGAATCGATTTGCTTTCATTCCGACACACCTGGGGCGCTGCAAATCGGCACATCGGTTCGCACCGCCCTGACTGCGGAGGGCATCACCATCGCGCCGCCTGCCCTCTCCGACGATGGCTGATCTGGAGTGCTGACCCAGATCCGTTGTCAGGCGCATTCACCATCCTCAACCCGCCGGTTGACCTATCCCAAAGAGGATCCAAGAAACATGGCAAAGGAATTGCGATCACCCCTGCCAGGCACATTCTACCGACGACCTGCCCCCGACCAGCCGCCCTATGTCGAGGACGGAGCCAGCGTGGCTGAGGGCGCGATCGTCGGATTGATCGAGGTGATGAAGACCTTTCACGAGGTCAAGGCCGAGATGTCGGGGGAGAACATCCGCTTCAAGGTCGAGAATGAAGAGCCTGTCATGGCCGGCACAATCTTGGCCGAAATGGACTGAGTGCACGGTATGGACCTGAAAGACACCGGCCTTTTTGTCGCCAACCGAGGCGAGATTGCCGTGCGGATCGGCCGGGCGGCGCGCGGATTGGGCATGGAGGTGATCCAGGCCCATTCCGCCGCCGATGCCAAGATGCTGGCGGTGCGCGAGGCTGACCGGGCGGTGGAGATCGGCCCGCCGCAAGCCGCCAAATCCTACCTCAACATCGAGGCCGTGGTCGCCGCGGCCAAGGAAAGCGGCGCCCGCGCGGTGCATCCGGGCTATGGGTTTCTCTCCGAAAATGCCCAGTTTGCGCAGGCCGTGGAGGAGGCGGGCCTGGTCTTTGTGGGGCCCCAGGCCGACACGATCCGGCGCATGGGTGACAAGGCCGCCGCCCGGGCCGCCGCCCAAGCCGCGGGCGTGCCCACCGCACCGGGCAGCGAGGGGCGCATCGGCGATCTTGCCGCCGCCACGGCGCTTGCCAACGAAATCGGCTACCCGCTGATGATCAAGGCCGCCGCGGGGGGCGGCGGGCGCGGCATCCGCGTGGCCGAAAACGCCGAGGATCTCGCCACACTGATCCCCCAGGCGCAGATGGAGGCCCGCGCGGCCTTCGGCGATGACGGGCTCTATCTGGAGCGCATGATCCGCGATGCCCGCCATGTCGAGGTGCAGATCATGGGCGACGGCACCCGCGCGGTGCATTATTTCGAACGCGAATGCTCACTGCAGCGCCGCCGCCAGAAGGTGTGGGAGGAGGCCCCGGCCGCCTGCCTGGACGAGGCGACCCGTCAGGCGCTTTGTGCGTCCGCTGTGCGCATGGCCGAGGCGGTCGGCTATCGCGGTGCGGGCACGCTGGAATATCTCTATGAGCCGGCCACGGGCGATTTCTTCTTCATGGAAATGAACACCCGCATCCAGGTCGAGCATCCGGTGAGCGAGGAGATCACCGGCGCCGATCTCATCGCCGAGATGATCCGGGTGGCCTTTGGCGCGCCGCTTTCCAAAACCCAGGATGAGATTGCGCTTTGTGGCCATGCGATCGAGGTGCGGGTGAATGCCGAGGATCCGTCCAACAATTTCATGCCCTTCCCGGGCGTGGTGGGCGGGCTGAGCATCCCCGAGGGCGTGCGGTTTGACCACATGCTCTATGAGGGCTACGCGATCCCGCCCTTTTATGATTCGCTCCTTGGCAAGCTGATCGTGCGCGGCGACGACCGGGCAGACGCCTTGGCCAAGCTGCGCGCCGCCCTTGCCGCGATCCGGATCGACGGGGTCACAACCACCCTGCCGCTTTACGCAGCCCTGGCCGAGGATGCCGATGTGATCGCCGGCCGGGCCCATACGCGCTGGCTGGAAAGCTGGCTGGAGACCAACCCCATCACGCCAGGGAGCAAGATGAAGACACGCTATTCCTTCGGGGGCGATGAGCATATCTTCGTCGAGGTCGATGAGGAGATGTCGCTCGATGCTTTCTTCAAGGCGCTCTCCATCACCAATGCAGTGCGCGACAAGGCCATTGCCGGCGTGACCGAGATCTGCCCGGCCAACGCCTCGTTCCAGATCAAGTTCGACCCCGATGTCATTCATCCCAATGACATGTTGGCCGAGCTGAAGGCGCTGGAAACTGCCGCCGAGGGCGCGCCAAAGCGGATGACCACCCGGATCATCAAGATCCCGGTCTATTACCAAGATCCCTGGACGCATGAGACCCTGATGCGGTTTCGCGAGCGGCATCAGGACCCCGCGGGCACCGATCTCGACTATGCCGCGCGGATCAACGGGTTCGACAGCGCCGAGGCCTTCATCACCGCGCATCATTCAAACCCCTGGTTCGTCTCGATGGTGGGATTTGTGTCGGGCCTGCCGTTTCTTTATCAGCTCGTCGATCGCGCGCGGCAGCTGCAGGTGCCGAAATATCTGCGCCCGCGCACCGACACGCCCAAGCTGACCGTCGGCTATGGCGGCTGTTTTTCCTGCATCTATTCGGTGCGCGGCGCGGGCGGCTATCAGATGTTCGGCATCACCCCGATGCCGATCTACGACCCGACCCAGACTGTGAGCTATCTGCGCGACTTCATGGTGCTCTTCAAGCCCGGCGATATCGTGAAATGGGACCCGATCGGGCGTGAGGAGCATGACCAGATCGCCGCCGATATCGCGGCGGGCAAGTGGGAGCCGACCATGGCCGAGGTCGATTTCGACCTCGCCGCCTTCAATGCCGATATTGACGGGACCAACACCAGGCTGATGGAGGCTCTCAATGGCCATTGATGTCATCGCGCCGGGGCTTCTGACCACGGTTCAGGATCTTGGCCGGCCGGGCTATTTCCATCTTGGCATTCCCATCGGCGGGGCGATGGACCGGATGGCCCTGCGGGCCGCGAACCTGCTGGTGGGCAATGCCGAGGATGCCGCGGGGCTGGAGGCGGTCTTCATGGGCCCCGAGCTGCGCTTTGCCACCGACACGATCTTTGCGGTGACCGGGGCCGAGATGTCGATCCTTCTCGATGGGGTCGAACAGCCGGGCTGGACGGCGATTGCGGTGAAGGCCGGGCAGAGCCTGAGCTTTGGCTATCTGAAAACCGGCGCGCGGGCCTATATCGCCGTGGCAGGCGGCATCGCCACCCCGCCGCATCTGGGCTCACGCGCGACCTATGCCATCGGGGCGCTGGGCGGGGTTGAGGGCCGGGCGATCGCGGCCGGCGACAGCCTGCCCTTGGGTGCGGCGGGGTCCGCCAGCCCGGGCACCACGCTCGCCCCCGCGATGCGCCGCCCCTTGGGCAGCCCGACCGAGCTGCGCATCCTACCGGGGCTTTACTGGCACCGCATCACCGAGGAGGCCCAGAAGGGCCTTTTTGCCGATGAGTGGAAGGTCGCACCCGAGGCCGACCGCATGGGCTATCGCTTCCGCGGCGGCAAGCCGCTGGCGTTCGTCGACCGCGAGCCGCCCTTCGGCGCGGGCTCCGACCCCTCCAATATCGTAGATGGCTGCTACCCTTACGGCTCGGTGCAGGTGCCGGGCGGGACCGAGCCCATCGTGCTTCACCGCGATGCCGTGTCGGGGGGCGGCTATTTCATGATCGGCACGGTGATTTCGGCCGATATGGACCTGATCGGCCAGCTTCAGCCGCATATGCCGGTGAAATTCATCGAGGTCGACATGGACCAGGCCCTCGCCGCCCGAAAGGAAATGGGCGGGATGATGGACCAGATCCGGACCGCGCTTGGCTGAACTGGTGCAAATTGCGGGGCGCAAACCGGCGGCGGCTCCGGCCAGCCCGTCGGTGCACCCCAGCCGCGCCGCACTGCGGGTTCTGGGCACATCGGTCACCCAGATCCCGGCGATCAAGGAGGCGGCGCGGGCGGGTCTGGGCCGCGCGTTCGATTTCATCACCCTTGACGGGACCGAGGCGCAGCGGCGCGGCGCGCTCGCCCCCACCAGTTTCGATGTCTATGACCAGTGGTTCCATGACATCGACCTGATCTG
>JBCBKN010000358.1:0-4848 GCA_038521775.1 Pseudomonadota bacterium
CACCGTTCCTGCGCAGTATGAGTTTGACGGGGCCAGCGTGCCCTGGCTGCTCAGCGCCTTCGTGCCGCGCAGCCATTCCGATATCCTGGGCGCTGCCGCTTTGCATGACTGGCTTTACGCACAAGCGCATGAAAGCGTGCCGCGCCGGCGCGCCGATGCGGTGTTTCGCGAGGCGCTGCAGCGGCTGGGGCTGAACTGGTTCTGGGCAATGCTGATGTGGCGTGCTGTGCGTGTGGGCGGGTGGGAGCCCTGGTATGCCCGCAAGGAAAGCGGCTTTGTGCCCTGGTTCCTGTCCCTGCCGAGCAGTGTCCGCACGCCGCTCAGCTGGGCGTTCATGGCATGCGCCTTCCTGGCCGGGTTTGCACATGATCTGGCCCGCGCCGGCCGGTTCCGCGCCGAGGGCGAGAGGATCTGCAAGGAAGACTGCTAGATCTTCGGACATTCCGTGGCGCGCCCATGCCGGGGGCGCCACATGCCGCAGGCGCAGCTGTCAGACGAAATCTTCCTGCCCAAGCGCGCCGAGCTCGACACCGGGCAGGTAGAGCCGCGCGGCACCGTTGAGGATCAGCGCGCCATTGGGATGGTCGACCAGGGTGAGCGCGGCAAATTGCCGGCCCGCGTCGAAAAGGTCGATCGCGTCGATCCCGGGCTGATAGTCCATCACGATATGGGTTTGTCCGCCGAGCGGTGAGAGGCGGAACAGATCCGCCCCCGCACCGCCGAAAAGCACATCGGCATCCACCGTTGCGGCGATGGTGTCATTGCCGGCCTCGCCGCGCACCACGTCGCGCCCGGCGCCGCCGAAGATGCGGTCGGCATCGATGCCGCCCAGGATCAGGTCATTGCCCGCGCCGCCATAGATCAGATCCACGCCGGCATCGCCGAACATGCGGTCCACCCCGGCATCGCCCTGCAGCACGTCGCGGTCGTCGCCACCGCGCAAGAGATCGTCGCCGGCCCCGCCGATCAGAAAGTCATTGCCCGCATCGCCGGTGATGAAGTCGGCACCGGTGCCGCCATCCAGCCGGTCGCTGCCGCCCAGCCCGCGCAACCGGTCATCGCCGCCGCCGCCCTCGAAGCTGTCGGCCCGCGCCCCGCCCTGCAGGAAGGTTTCGGCATTGCTGCCGGTGATGGTGTTGCCAAAGCGCGAAGCGACCACCCGTTCCACCCCTGTCATGAGGAGCGTGTCGAAGCCGGCGGCATTGTCGGTAAAGGCCGCTGTGCCCGCCTCGGTCAGGAACACCGTGTCATAGCCCGCGCCGCCCGACACGGTCGCGCCAAGCATGGCCACGTCGAACCGATCGTCGCCGTCATCGCCATAAAGCCGGCTTGCAAACGCGCTGATATCGGTGAGCAGGAAGCGGTCGTTATGCGCGCCGCCGGAGATATAGTCGGTCCCGCCGCCCCCGATGAGAAGGTCGATGCCGGCGCCGCCGAAGAGGCTGTCATCGCCGGTCGAGCCGGTGATGGTGTCATTGCCGGCCGCCCCGATCAGGTTGTTGCCGCTGGCATCGCCGAAAAGATCGTCGCTGCCGCTGGTCCCGATGATCTGGATCCGGTCGAGGCCCGGCACCCAGGTGATGCTCCAATTTGCCGGCACCGCGCTTTGCGGCCCGTAGAAATAGCGCAAGGCCTGCACATCGAGGGTTTTATAGGCCGTGTCCGCCACCCCGTTGGAGGTGTAGGACATCAGCGTGTTGTTCTCATTGTCAAGCGAGGGGGGCAGCGTGTTCTCGCCCTCAAAGGGATGCTCAAGGCCGACGGCATGGCCAAGCTCATGCAGCATGGTCTCAAAGGCATAGGTGCCAGGGGCAAAGCTGCCCTCGGCATCGATGACGATGCGGCTGCCAAGCTGGAACGGGTAGCTCGCCCATCCCGCCCAGACCGAGCCGGTGGTGCGCATCACCTCGATCTGGGCATCGGCGGGATCGTTGACCTCGACAAAGCGGATGCCCGACACCGCCTCCATCCGGTCGATGACCTGGCGAAAGGCCGCGCGCTGCCCGGCATTGAAGGTGATGTAGCCGTCATTGTCGAAGGGCTCGTACTGCGCAAGGCTGGGCAGCTGGTCTGTCTCCAAAAACGTGTAGGTGACAAAGACCGGGCTTCGCGTGACTGTCTGATCGAAGTGCCACGTGTACTCAGACAACAACGCGGTGTAGTCGCTGACGACAGGCATTGAACGGCTCTCACATGTGAGTGGTCAGGTGGGCGTCCCCTCGCGCCACCTCCGAAAGCAACCGTGCCGATGAATCGTGACGATTTCGAGGCCGATGTTTCACCTTGGCGTCATTTCCAGATCCATCCGGATCCATCCGGATCCATCCAGATCTTTAATGTCAGCTCTGCGCCGCAACGCTGATCATCGCGTCGGTGACCTCATGCAGCAGGCTTTGAGCCATCGAGCGCGCGGCGAGGATCTCGAACCCAGCCTCGGTGCGGGTGATTTGCGCGGCCATATGGGCCAGCTCCGAACGCGCCGTGGCGCCCGGGGCGAATACGGCCTCGTGCAGATCGAGCGGGCAGAGCCGGGCGAGCACGTCGCGCGCCCCGTTCCCGGCGAGCAGTAGCCCCGCGAGGCTGTCGGAGATGTCGACACAGGCCGCACCCGGGATCTGGGGCATGGCGCCCAGGACGGTCCAGCTGTCGAGCCCGGACCACAGGATGCGCCGCCCGCCCGCCGCTGCGCTCTGCCCGGGGGGCGGCAAGGCAATGCCAAGCGCGTCGGCGCAGGCCCGGGTTCCGTCGCGCAGCGGCATAAGGCTGTGGACGATGTCGGGGGTGGCGTCGGTCAGCCGGCAGGCCCCGGCGTCAAAGGGCAGGTCCAGCCCCTCGAAGGGTCCGGTCGGGGTGAGCGCGAGATCAGCCATATAGCCGCTCTCCCTTGGGGTCGAGGAAATGGGGCGAGCAGATCTCGACATGCCCCGCAGCGCTGCGCACCGGGTCGGCAATGCTGAGGATCTCGCCCATCCGGTCGCGCCCATTGGTGACAAAGCCCAGCCCGATCATGCTGTTGAGGCTTGGCGAAAAGCACACCGACGTGATGTAGCCCTGATCATTGATCGCCCGCGCCGCGGTGCCACGGGTGACCAGTTTGGCCCCGGCGGCGATCTTTTGGGTGCCCGCGACGGGGCGCAGGCCGACAAGCTGCTCGCGATCCTCCAAAAGCCCGGGCCGGCCGGCCATTGCCTTGCCGATATAGTCCTTCTTGCGCGACATCATCTTGGCAAAGCCACAATCAAAGCCGGTGGTGCGGCCATGCAGCTCGGCCCCCGTGACATGGCCCTTTTCGATGCGCAGCACATTGAGTGCCTCCATCCCATAGGCGCCGCCGCCCAGCGCCTCGGCCCGGGCGACCAGCGCGCGGAAAAGCGCATCGCCCCAGCGGGTGGGCACGGCGATCTCATAGGCAAGCTCGCCCGAAAACGAGATGCGGAAGAGCCGACCCGCCACGCCGCCGACGGTGACCGGCATGACGCCCATGAAGGGGAGGGCCGCGTCGGAGATGTCCTCGGTCAGGATCTCCTGCAGCAGCACCCGCGCCTTGGGGCCGGCCACGGCGAATTGCGCCCAATGCTCGGTCACTGAGGCAAAGCGCAGATCGAGCCCGGGCCAGAGGCATTGATGGCAGAACTCCATATGCCGCATGACATTGACCGCATTCGCGGTCGTGGTGGTCATCAGGTAATGGCCCGGCGCGAGGCAGGCGGTGGTGCCATCGTCAAAGACAAACCCGTCCTCGCGCAGCATCAGCCCGTATTTCACCCGCCCCGGTTTGAGGGTGGAGAAGGTGCCGGTGTAAAGCCGGTCGAGAAAGGCGCCGGCATCGGGGCCCTGGATGTCGATCTTGCCCAGCGTGGTGACATCGGCCACCCCGACCGTGCCGCGCACATAGCCGGTTTCGCGGTCGCAGGACTGCCGCCATGTCGTCTCGCCCGGCTGCGGGAACCAGGCGGCGCGCAGCCAGAGCCCGGCCTCGACCCAGGCAGCGCCGGCCTCTTGGGAGGCGTGGTGCGAGGGGGTGTGGCGGATCGGCTGGAAGGCGCGGCCGCGGTGCCGCCCGGCAAAGGCCGCGAGCGTGACCGGGGTGTAGGGCGGGCGGAAGGTGGTGGTGCCGACCTCGGCCGCTGTGCGGCCGGTAAGCTCGCCCATGATCGCAAGGCCCAGCACATTGCCGGTTTTGCCCTGATCGGTGGCCATGCCCAGGGTGGTGTAGCGCTTGAAATGCTCGGCGCGGGTGAAGGCCTCGTCGCGGGCGATCTTGAGGTCTTTGACCGTCACATCGTTTTGCTGGTCGATAAAGGCGGGGCCCTCGGCGCCCACATGCCAAAACGGGGTGAGGCGGCCGGGGCGGTCCTCGGCCTCGGGCGTTGCGGCGGGCTGGCAGGGCATGTCGAGATCGGCAAGCGCCGCCTGGGCCGCCGCCGCCCCACCGGCAAGGGCAGCATGGGTGGAGAAAAGCCCTGCCGCGGCCCCGGCCACGCGCAGGCCGGGGATGTGGCGGTCGGCCGGCACAAAGGCCGCGATCTCATCCGACCAGACGGGCCTGGTGCCCTGATGCGAGGTGAGATGCAGGGTGGGGTTCCAGCCGCCCGCGACGGCGAGGCAGTCGGCCGCGATGCGGGGCCCGGAGGTGAGGCGCAGGGCCTTCAGGCCCAGCCGGCCGGAGCTGCCGCCAACCTCGCGGCCCATGATGGTTTCGCCTGAGAAGGCCGCGCGGTCGGGTCCGGCCTCGCGGCGCGTGTCGATGAGGGTGACGTCGAGCCCGGCCGCCTCGGCATCGGCGGCGGTGCGCCAGCCATCATCGGTGCAGGTGAAGACCGCGATGCGCCGGCCCGGGGCCACGGC
>JBCBKN010000359.1:0-4842 GCA_038521775.1 Pseudomonadota bacterium
CGTGGCCGGGCCTGCGCCGAACGGGGTTCTGGGCGGGATGATCGCGCTTGTGGCGATCTTTACCTCTTCCTTCCTGCTCGTCTTCGGCTTGCTGCCCTTTTGGGACGATCTGCGCCGCCGGCCCGATCTGCGCCGGGCGCTGACTGGGGTGAATGCGGCGGTGGTGGGGCTGCTGCTGGCCGCGCTCTACGCCCCGATCTGGACGGCGGGCATCCGCGGCCCGGCCGATTTCGTGCTGGGCCTGGCCGCTTTCACGGCCCTGGTGTTTTGGAAGCTGCCGCCCTGGCTGGTGGTCATCCTCAGCGCGCTGGGCGGGTGGCTTATTGGGCTGGTGTAGCGGCGCCGATGTCCTCAAGCACCGCATGGGCCGCGGCCACCGGGTCGGGGGCGGCCCAGATCGGGCGCCCGATCACGATGTGATCGGCCCCCCAGCCAAGCGCCCGGGCGGGGGTGGCAATGCGCTTTTGATCGCCAGGCGCGCTGCCCTCCGGACGCACACCGGGGGTGACGATCAGCTTTCCCGCGGCCTCCGGAAGGGCCCGGATGGCCGCCGCCTCAAACGGGCTTGCGATCACGCCATCGGCCCCCGCCGCAAAAGCCCGCCGCGCGCGCTCAACCACAATCTCGCCAACGGATCCGGGCGCGATCAGCGCCGCATCAAGATCGCCGCGGTCAAGGCTGGTCAACACCGTCACCGCAAGAATGCGGGTCGGGCCGGCACCGCGCCCGGCAATCGCCGCGCGCACGACATGCGGATCGCCCTGCACCGTGAGGAAATCGAGCTCGAACTGGGCCAGCCCGCGCACCGCCGCCTCGACCGTGGCGGCGATGTCGAAAAGCTTCATGTCCAGAAAGACCCGCTTTCCCTTTTCCTTGAGCTCGGTGGCAAGCGCGAGCCCGCCCCCGGTCAGCATGCCCAGCCCGATCTTGTAGAACCCCACGGCATCGCCCAACCGGTCCGCCAGCGCCATGCCGGCCACCGCATGGGGGAGGTCAAGCGCCACGATAAGACGGTCATCGGTCATGAAGGTCTCCCAAGGCACATGCCCGTTTAGATATGCCTTGGGATCAGCGGTTTGGAAAGGGCGATCCTAGGTATTGCGGTTCCGTCGCCGCAGAACAACCAGAGCTGCGATGCCAGTGAGCAGCAGCGGTGCCCCTGCCGGAAGCGGGATGGGGGCGACGTCATCGGCCGGGAGCTTCTCGAACGTGATGGTGTCAGATAGGGTTGGAACACGGTCTCTGGAATTGAGACCGCCGAAAAAGCCTTCGGTGGGGTCTGATGCAATCCACAATCTACTATCCGCATCCGACGGGCTCAACGCAATGAAATTGACGCTCGTTATGGTGCCACCGGTAACGGTCCAACTGTTAAAGGCAATCCCTCCGACATATTCGCCGATGCCGAAATTCTTGGTGTTGCTCAACACCTCGACGCTGGTCGCAGCGCCCGTGCCTTCCTCCAGACCGCGGATCACACCGGTGATAAGGCCGCCGCCATCGATCGGATTATTGGTGAAGGTGAAGCTGAAATCCATCGGCACAGCGAGCGCAGCGCTTGCCGACAGAAGGGAACCGGCCAGGAAGGATAGGAGACCGGTTGAGAGGGGACGAAAGAACATTGCATACTCCGTGAGCAAAAAAGCCGCCCGAAACGCTCGAACGGCAAAAGAACCTTCTATTAACCAATCGGGTCTGTCCACTATTTTTAAACACGAGTTAATAATTGAAAACTCAACTATAGAGCGATGTCAAAAGCGGCCACAATAGGAGCATGATCAGGCTCGGCGAATTTTACATCCACAGCAAATGTAATGCTCTCATCGGGCAAGATCTCATTGTGGATCTCGGTGTGGTGGAAGGCGGCCAGCATGCGGCGAGAGGCCAGCACATGGTCGATCATCTCGCCGTGCCCGTGGTGGGAGAGCGTAAAGCGACTGGTTTCGGGCACGTTGTCTTCCAACGGCACCATGACCCGGCTGGCCATGGCACCATTGCCCGTCTCCTCGACCCGGCCACGGATGGCCATCACCGGGACCTCATCGGAGCGTGCATTGAAGTCGCCGGCAATGGTGACGTTGGCATCCGGGTCGGCATCCCTAGGTATTGCGGTTCCGTCGCCGCAGAACAACCAGAGCTGCGATGCCAGTGAGCAGCAGCGGTGCCCCTGCCGGAAGCGGGATGGCAGTCATGTCTTCGCTCGGCAACTGTTCGAAGGTCAGGCCAAAATCCTGGGTGCTGGCCCCGCTAGAGAAGGTGCTAATGCTGAACGGGTCGTTAGCAAGACCGGCTCGAAAGCCTACTCCGTTGATTTCGTGCGACACGAAAAACAAGCTGGCGTTTGTCACCGCCGGGCTGGTGTTTTCAAAACCGAGGGACAAAAAATCGAACGCTATGATGACGCCCCCGGCGACCGTCCAGCTGTTGATAAGCGGGTCGCCGACATATTCGCCGATGCCGAAGTTCAGTGTGTTGCTCAGCACCTCGACGCTGGTCGCAGCGCCGGTGCCTTCCTGAAGACCGCGCACGACACCGGTGACGACACCGCCGCCATTGATGGCATTGGTGTAGGTGAAGCTATAGTCCATCGGGACTGCAAGGGCGGCGCTTACCGACAGAAGGGAACCGGCCAGGAAGGACAGGAGACCGGTCGAGAGGGGACGAAAGAACATTGCATACTCCGTGAGCAAAAAAGCCGCCCGAAACACTCGAGCGGCAAAAGAACCGTGCGTTAACCAGTCGATTCTGTCCAACTATTTCTTGACGCGACTGAAAACTGAATAACGCAACTACAGATCGAGATCGAACTCGGCGACCACTGGCGCATGGTCGGGCTCGGCAAATTTTACATCCACAGCAAAGGCAATGCTTTCGTCGGGCAAGATCTCATTGTGGATCTCGGTGTGGTGGAAGGCGGCCAGCATGCGACGCGAGGCCAGAACATGGTCAATCATCTCGCCGCGCCCGTGATGGTAGAGGGTAAAGCGGCTGGTTTCGGGCACGTTGTCTTCAAGCGGCACCATCACCCGGTTGGCCAGAGCGCCATTGCCCGTCTCCTCAACCCGGCCACGGATCGCCATCACCGGAACCTCGTCGGAGAGCGCGTTGAAATCGCCGGCGACGATGATGTTTGCCTCCGCATCCTCGTCAAAGATCCGGTCGATCAGCACCCGGGTCTCGACTGCCGCGCCGACCCGCTTGATCGAGGAGAGGAAGAAGCCCTCCGCCCAGCCGGCGGCGGTGCGCCAGGTGAAGCGGTCGATCTTCTGGTCGGGCACGTTGCTGGCAAGCTTCGACTTGAAATGCACATTGATGACATGCAGCCGGCGGCCTGAGGCATCGGCAAGCCGCGTGTAGAGCAGCGGACGCTCCCAGCTCAGCTCATCGGGTTCGCCATCGCCCCCTGTGACGGTGCGATAGACGGGCTTGGGCACAATGTCATGCCGGATCTGCCGGGTTTCTTCGATCGTCACGTCGGGGCGGATGGCGGTGACGAGATTGCGCTCATTGTAGACCTCGTTGTTCGTCGTCATGGTCGAGACGAGCGCGTAGCTTTCGTATCGGGTTCCGGCCAGCAAGGCACGCAGCGCGTGGATGTCGCGCTTTTCGCCGTCCCGCTCCTGCCCGTTGACCTCCTGAAAGCAGATCAGATCGGCGTTCATCCGCGCCAGCATGGGCCGTATGATGCGCGCGCGGGTGGCAAAATCGGGCGGCGCGCCTCCGGGCCGGTCTTCGTCAAGGTTTTCGAGATTGAATGTGGCTATGCGGATCATGCGCTGTCCTCCCAAATGGCGCGGCCAGTCTGGCATAGGCTGCGTGATGGCGCCGTGAGACTTGAGGCCGACCGCTCGGCATCCCATCTGTTGAGAGGTGGCGTGCCGAACGGGCGCTGCCAAGACCATCAGGCCAGGCGGGCATGCCGATGCGGGTGCCCTGGATGGCGCTGGAAAGGAGCAGAGCATGAACTTGCAGAAGTTCACCGAGCGCGCGCAGGGCTTTGTGCAGGCCGCGCACGCGATCGCCATGCGCGAAAACCACCAGAAACTGGCGCCCGAACATGTGCTGAAGGCGTTGTTGGACGATGATCAGGGCATGGTGTCGGGGCTGATCTCGCGCGCCGGCGGCGACCCGGCGCGCGCGCTTGACGCTGTGGATGCGGCGCTTGCCAAGATGCCCAAGGTCAAGGGCGACGGGCAGATCTATCTCGACAACACCACAGGCCAGGTGATGGCCGAGGCCGAAAAACTGTCGCAAAAGGCAGGCGATGCCTATGTCACGGTCGAGCGGCTGCTCACCGCGCTGGCGGTGCACCCGTCAAAGGCGGCCGATGCGCTGAAGGCCGCGGGCGTGACGGCCCAGAAACTCAATGAGGCGATCAACGATCTGCGCAAGGGGCGCCGGGCCGACACGGCCACGGCCGAGGACGGCTATGATGCGCTCAAACGCTATGCCCGTGATCTGACCGAGGCTGCGCGCGAAGGCCAGATCGACCCGGTGATCGGCCGCGATGAGGAGATCCGGCGCACCATCCAGGTGCTGTCGCGGCGCACCAAGAACAACCCCGTGCTGATCGGCGAGCCCGGCGTGGGCAAGACCGCCATCGCCGAAGGTCTGGCCATGCGCATCGTCAATGGCGATGTGCCCGAAAGCTTGGAGAACAAGCGGCTGATGGCGCTCGATATGGGCGCGCTGATCGCCGGGGCGAAGTATCGCGGCGAGTTCGAAGAACGGCTCAAATCGGTCCTGTCGGAGGTTCAGGCGGCCGCGGGCGAGGTGGTGCTTTTCATCGACGAGATGCACACGCTGGTCGGCGCGGGCAAGGCCGATGGCGCGATGGATGCC
>JBCBKN010000360.1:0-4839 GCA_038521775.1 Pseudomonadota bacterium
GAGGTTGAGAAACACCGCCAGATCCGGGGCCAGCGCCCGGGCCAGCTCGATCTGATAGGAGGAGAGCTCCAGCACCACGACCTCGCCATCATGGCCGGGGTCGAGATCGAGCACCCCGCGGCCGATATTGCCGCCCATCTGGGTGGGCAGGCCCGCGCTGGCCAGGATGTGATGCACCAGCGCCGTGGTCGTCGATTTGCCGTTTGAGCCGGTGATGCAGACCACCCGTGGCGGGCTGTCAAACCCGTCCCAGGCATCGGTGGCAAAGGAGCGGAAAAAGAGCCCCACATCATTGTCGATCACAGCGCCCGCGGCCTGGGCGGCGGCAATGGCCGGGTGCGGGGCGGGGTAAAGATGCGGGATGCCCGGCGAGACGATGAGCGCCGAGATCCCCTCCATGGTGCCAGGCCGTGTCGGGTCGGCCAGGGTCAGCCCTTCGGCCTCGGCCCAGCCGCGTGCGCCCTGCCCGTCATCCCAGACGATGGGTTCGGCCCCGCCGTCGAGCAAGGCTGCCACCGTCGCCCGCCCGGACCGGCCAAGCCCCAGCACCGCAACGCGGCGCCCCTGGTAGCCACGCACCGGGATCATGGGGCCGCCTGCAATGTTCGGGTCATGTCAGAGCCCTTTCCAGATGATCGGCACCCTCGGCGACAGGCAGCGTGGGCTGGATCTCCCAGCCATAGCCGGCCGCGCGATAGACTGCCCCGAGCGCGTGATGTTCGGCCTCGGCTGCGGCGAAATCATGCCGGCGCTCGGGGTGGGTTGTGAAGATCCCATGCCAGGGCGGGGCGGCGAAGACGCGCGCATGGGGATGGGCAGCGATGAGCGCCTCGGCCTCGGGATGAGGAGCGCCCATACGCGCCAGGGCGCACCGCCCAGCCGCGGCGGGCCATCTCGGCCAGAGGGGTGGATTTGCCGCCCCCCGAACAGCCGGTGATCATTGCGGCCCAGCTTGCTCATGGCGCGGTCATGGGTCTGTTCACGGCGTGCTGCGCCCTGTCAGCGCAGCTTCAGCGTGGCCAGCCCGATCAACGCCAGGATCAGCGAGATGATCCAGAACCGGATCACGATGGTGCTTTCCGCCCAGCCGAGCTTTTCGAAATGATGGTGGATCGGGGCCATCAGAAACACCCGCTTGCCGGTGCGTTTGTACCAGGCGACCTGGATGATGACCGACAGCGCCTCGACCACGAAAAGCCCGCCCACAATGGCCAGCACGATCTCATGCTTGGTGGCCACGGCAATCGCGCCCAGCGCGCCGCCCAGCGCCAATGAGCCGGTATCGCCCATAAAGACCGCCGCGGGCGGGGCATTGTACCACAGGAAGCCCAGCCCCCCGCCGATGAGGGCGGCGGCAAAGATCGCGATCTCGCCGGTGCCGGGGACATAATGCACATCGAGATATTCGGTGAAATCGACCCGCCCCACGGCATAGGCGATGGCGCCCAGCGTGCCGGCAGCGATCATCACCGGCATGATCGCGAGCCCATCGAGCCCGTCGGTCAGGTTCACCGCATTGGCCGCGCCCACGATCACGATCATCGCAAAGGGCACAAAGAACCAGGAGAGGTTGAGCAGAAGATCCTTGAAGACCGGAAAGGCCAGCATGCCCGACAGCGTCTCTGGCTGCAGGCTCATCGCCCAGACCGCCGCAATCAGCCCCACAAGCAACCCCAGCCCGAACCGGACACGGCTGGAGACGCCCTTGGTATTGTATTTCGTCACCTTCAGAAAATCATCGGCAAAGCCGATCGCACCGAAGCAGAAGGTCACAAAGAGGATCATCCAGACATAGCCATTGTCCCAGCGCCCCCACAGAAAGGTCGAGACCAGCACCGCGCCCAGGATCATCACCCCGCCCATGGTCGGCGTGCCGGCCTTGGCGATGATATGGCTCTCAGGCCCGTCCTCGCGGATCGGCTGGCCCTTCTTTTGATAGCGCCGCAGCATGTCGATGATCGGCCGGCCGAGGATGAAGCCGAACAAGAGCGCGGTGAAGAACGCGCCCCCCGCCCGGAAGGTGATGTAGTTGAAGAGGTTGAAGAACCCGCCGCCTTCCGAAAAGGGGGTCAGGAGAAAATGGAGCATTCAGATCTCCTCGCGCGGGCCGTCGGGTCGGACGGTCCCCATGCGCCGCAGGGCCTCGACCACACGGCTCATCCGCGCGCCAAGGCTGCCCTTGATCATGACCACATCGCCTGCATCGACCAGACGGGCGACCCGCTCGGCCAGGCCCGAGCTGCTGTCATGCCATTCGCCGCGCCGTCCGGCGGGCAGTTTTTCGTAAAGCGCGCGCATGCGCGGCCCCGCGCAGTGGACCCGGTCGATTGCCCGCATCGCGGGATGCGCGACCAGCGCCTCATGGGCCGGGCGTTCGATCGGCCCGAGCTCGAGCATATCGCCCAGAATGGCAATGCGCCGACCGCGCCCCACACGCCCTTCGCCATTGCGCGGCGTGGCGGCGGCCAGCACCTCCAGCGCCGCGCCCATCGAGGCGGGGTTTGCATTGTAGCTCTCATCGATGAGGGTGACCGCGCCCTCCAGCCCGCCCGCTCCCAGGCCGATGGCAAGCCGGGTGCCGCGGCCCTCAGGCGCCTGCCATCCGGCCAGGGCCACGGCAGCGCGGCCCAGATCGGCGCCCGCGGCCTGCACCGCGCCCAGGCAGGCAAGCGCGTTCAGCGCCAGATGCCGGCCGGGAGAGCCGAGCTTGACCAGCATCTCGCGGCCAAAAGCGCGGGCGGCGATGGTGGTGGCATGCGCCTCCACACCCACCTGGCGCAACAAAAGCTCGGGCCGCCCGTCGCGGCCAAACCGGACCGGCTGCGTACCGGCACGGCGCGCGGCGCGCAGCAACAGGGGGTACATCTCGATATCGCGGTTGAGCACCGCATAGCCGCCCGGCGCCATGCCCGCAAAGATCTCGGCCTTGGCCCGCGCGATGCCGCGAATGTCGGCGAAGTTTTCAAGATGCACCGCGGCGACCGTCGTGATCAGGGCGACATGCGGCCGGGTCAGTCGGGACAGAGGCGCGATCTCGCCGGCATGGTTCATGCCGATCTCGATGATGGCATGGCGGGCGTCGGGCGGCAGGGCTGCCAGGGTCAGCGGCACGCCCCAATGGTTGTTGTAGCTTTTTTGGGAGGCATGAACCCTGCCCTGGGGCGCCAGGGCCGTGCGCAGCATCTCCTTGGTGCCGGTCTTGCCGACCGAGCCGGTGACGCCGATGACCTGAGCCCTGCTGCGCGTCCGCGCCGCTGTGGCCAGCGCGCGGAGCCCTGCCATGACGTCGGGCACGATGAGGAGCGGTGCGTAGGGGGCCACGCCCTCCGGGCGGCGCGAAACCAACGCCGCCGCCGCGCCCCGCGCCAGCGCATCGGCAACGAAATCATGCCCGTCGCGCGCATCCTGAAGGGCCACGAAAAGATCCCCGGGGGCGAGGCTGCGGCTGTCGGCCGAAACGCCGTTGGCGCGCCAGCCGCCCGGCCCGGCGCCACCTGTGGCCGAGTGCGCGTCCTCAGCGGTCCACAGGACGCTCACCTCCGCACCCCGCTTGGGGCTGGCCCCGCCACGTGCGCGGCGGCTCCCTCGGGGTCGGCAAGGGCCGCTCGAGCCACAGCGGCATCGTCAAAGGGCAGCGTTTCGGCACCGATCTGCTGGCCCGTCTCATGCCCCTTGCCGGCAATCAGCAGCGCGTCCTGCGCATCCAGACCCGCGATGCCCACAGCAATCGCCTCAGCACGATCGCCGATCTCCTGCACCCTGGGGGGCCGGGAGGGCCCGTCGGTCACGCCCACCGCCCCCTCCAGCACAGCCTTTCGGATCGTGGCCGGGTCCTCGCTGCGCGGATTGTCGTCGGTCACGATCACGGCATCCGCGCCCTTGGCCGCCTCCAGACCCATCTGCCCGCGCTTGCCCGGGTCGCGGTCGCCGCCAGCCCCGATAATGCAGGTCAGCCGACCCTCGACATGGGGGCGCAGGCCGCGCAGCGCCGTGCGCAATGCATCGGGCGTGTGGGCGTAGTCGACATAAACCGCGCCGCCATCGGAGCGTGTGCCGATCAGCTCCATCCGCCCGCGCACGCCGGTCAGCCTGGGCAGCACGGCAAAGACGCGCTCGGCCGGAGCACCGCAGGCAATGGCCAGCCCGGCCGCGATCAGCGCGTTGGAGGCCTGGAACGCCCCGATCAGCGCCAGCCGGGTGATGTAGGTCCTGCCCTCATAGGCATATTGCACATCCAACCCCTCGGCATGGGGAACCATGTCGCGCAGCTGCAGATCGGCCGCGGGGCTTTCGCCGACGCCCAGGATGCGCTGCCCCCGGCCAATTGCCACCAGACGCACCACCGCGCTCACCGGATCGTCGACATTGATGACGGCGGTGCCGCCCATGGGCAGCACCCGGTCAAAAAGGCCGAGCTTGGCCGCAAGATAGGCGTCGAAACTGCCGTGATAGTCGAGATGGTCGCGGCTGAGATTGGTAAAGGCCGCCGCGGTCAGCGCCACGCCGTCGAGACGGTGCTGATCGAGCCCGTGCGAGGAGGCCTCCATCGCCGCATGGCTGACCCCGTCGCCGGCCAGATCCGAAAGCAGCCGGTGCAGGGTGACCGGGTCCGGTGTGGTCAGGGGTGAGCCCGCCCCGTCGCCGGCCGGCATGGCCGTGCCCTCAGCCCTGCGCCCACCCCCGCCCTCGATGCCGGTGGTGCCGAAGGCGGCCGCGCGCTGCCCGAGCGCCGCCCAGATCTGGCGCGTGAAGCTTGCCACCGAGCTTTTGCCATTGGTGCCGGTCACTGCAACCAGCTTGGCGGGCTGGCCGGAAAACCAGGCCGCGGCCGCTTTGGCA
>JBCBKN010000361.1:0-4838 GCA_038521775.1 Pseudomonadota bacterium
CTCGACCGATGACCGCTATGCCGATGACATCCATTTCATGGGCGGGGCGTGCCTGACCGACAAGCTCGCCTGGGGCGCCACGGCCTTTGCCGTTGCCAACACCCCGCCCGACCCCGCCATTGTCGGCGCGCGCTGGCGTGCGATCTGGGCTGATCGGCTTGAGGGCAACGGGCTCTGGCTCCTGGACTGGTTTCGCCATCAGCGGCGGGATGAATTCTACGCGCATGGCTCGGTCTGCGAGGCCTATGGCGACATCGAGGTGCCGGTCTACATGGTCGGCGGCTGGGCCGATGGCTACACCAATGCCGTCTTTCGGATGCTCGACCATTTGCCTGGACCGAAGAAGGGTCTGGTCGGCCCCTGGGGGCACAAATACCCGCATTTCGCGCTGCCCGGGCCCCAGATCGGCTTTTTGCAGGAATGCCTGCGCTGGTGGGACCAGCATCTGAAGGGCATCGAGACCGGCATCATGGACGAGCCGCAGCTCACCGTCTGGCTCCAGGAACCCGCCGCCCCCGCATCTTTCTACCAAAGCCGGGCAAGGCGGTGGGTGACCCGGGCGGCATGGTCCGGTGCAGCGGCCGAGACGCGTGTTCTGGGGCTGGGCGATGGGGTGATGGCGGCGGGGGTGGAGGGTGAGATCCGCCTCGCAACGCCCGAAACCGCCGGTCATGCATCGGGCTGCTGGTTCGGCTCGGGCCTGGTTGCGGATGGGCCGCTCGATCAGAGCCAGGAAACCGGCATGCTCTGGTTTGAGACCGTGCCGCTCGATGCGCCGCTGGAGCTTTTGGGCTTTCCGGTCCTGACCGCAATGGTCTCCTCGGCCCGGCCGCAGGCCAATCTGGTCGCTGTCCTGTCGGCGGTGGATCGGTCTGGGCGGGCAAGCTTCATCTCGCATGGGGTGCTCAACCTCACGCATCGCGACAGCCATGCCGCGCCGACGCCCATGCCCGAGGGCCCGGTGCCGGTGCGGCTCCAGCTCAATGCCTGCGGGCAGCACGTGGCGGCGGGTCAGCGCCTGCGGCTGGCGCTGTCGACGGCCTATTGGCCGGTGATCTGGCCGTCGATGGACCCCGCCCAGCTGACCCTGACCGGGGCGCGCCTTGCGCTGCCCGTCTTTGCCGGCGACAGCGAAGATATCGGGTTCGGCCCGCCCGAGGGCGCCACACCGCTTGCCGCCGAAACGCTCAGCGAGGGGCGTTTCGCGCGAAGCCGGAGCATCGATCAGGTCAGCGGCATCGAGACCATCGAGCGGGTCAACGACACCGGGTCCGTGCGCCACGCCCATACCGGGCTGACATTGCGCAGCTGGGCGCGCGAGACCTTCCGCATTCATCCCGACGCGCCCAACAGCGCCGAGGGGACGTGCGTCTGGCACAAATCCTATGCGCGCGGCGATTGGCGCGCCGAGCTTGACGTGCAGGTCACGGTGAAGGCGCTGGCGCGCGACTGGCAGATCGACGCGGAGCTCAAAGCAACGGATGCCGATGGCATCGTGGCCGAGCGGCGCTGGTCGGAGACCGTGCCGCGCGATCTGATGTAGCTGGCTCTGGCGCCGACCGGTCGCTCGAACAGGCGGCCGGGTTGCCTCCGGCGATGCGAAGCGACCATGCCAGCTCAGAAGCCGTAAAGCCGGGCCGGGTTCTCCACCAGGATCGCGTGGCGTTCAGCGGGGCTGCGCACATACTGCTCGAGCGCATCGGCCAGCGCCCCGTCATCGGGCATGAACCGGCTGAGCGCCGGGTGCGGCCAATCGGTGCCCCAGACCATCCGATCCGGGCCCGCTGCGATCAGCGCCTGGGCAAAGGGGATGACATCGGCAAAACCGGGCGCGTCCTGCGACATGCGGTAATTACCCGACAGCTTGACCCAGGCGCCATAGCGTTCAACCAGCCGCAGCAAGGCGCGAAAGCCGGGCTGGTTCAGCCCGTCTGCCGTCTGCACATGGCCCATATGATCGATCACAACCGGAACGGGCAGCCGGGCCAGACGCGGCGCCAGCTCGGCCAGGGTCGGGCCGTCGATCAGGAGCTGGAAATGCCAGCCCATCCCGGCGATGCGCGCGGCAAGCGGTTCGAGATCGTCGAGCCCCACGCCGCCGGCAAAGAGCGTGTTGATGCGCAGGCCCCGGATGCCGCCGGCGTCAAGTGCGCGCAGATCGGCCACGGCACACTCGGCATCGACCACCGCGATGCCCCGACAGTCCGGCCCATAGCCGGCAATCGCGGCCAGGGTCACGCTGTTGTCGGTGCCATAGACCGAAGGCTGCACGATCACCGCGCGTTCGACCCCGAGCGTGGCGTGCATCGCTTTGAAGGCGGCAAGGGGCGCGGGCGGCGGGGTATAGGACCGGTCGGCCACGAAAGGGTGCTCTGCCTGCGGCAAAATCACATGCGCATGACAATCGCAGGCGCCGGACGGCAGAGGCGTATTCGGCGGGCTGGCCTGGGCATGCGGGGCAAGGCAGGGCGCGGTCATCTGAAACGGGCTCCGATCCGGTGAGGGGGATGATCAATAGACGAGGCCGGGCAACCAGGTCGCCAGATCGGGCAGGATCAGCAAGATCGCGATCAAGGCCAGCATGGCGATCAGAAATGGCATGGCGCCGTAGCTGACATCGTTGAACCGCCCGCCCCGGCTGCGGGTGCCGTGCACCACGTAAAGATTGAGCCCGATGGGCGGGGTGATCAGCGCAGCCTCCATCAGAACGGTGATGAGGATGCCGAACCAGACCGCGTCAAACCCCATATGGGTGACGATGGGAAAGACCACCGGAATGGTGGTGAGCATCATCGACAGCGTTTCCATGAACATGCCCAGGAAAAGATAGAAGGCGATGATCACCAGGATCGTCTGCAACGGCGTCCAGCCCAGCGCATCGATCCCCTCGATGATGGCCTGGGTCACGCCCATAAAGCCCAGCACGAAGTTCAGGAAGACCGCGGCCAGGATAATGATCATCACCATGGCCGAGGCGCGCATTGTGCCCTCAAAGGCCCGGATCATCATCCGCGCCGAGAGCGCCCGGTTCCAGGCGGCAATGCCGATGGCGCAGACCACCCCGATCGAGGCCGCCTCGGTCGGCGTGGCAAACCCCGCATAGATCGAGCCCACAACGACCGCAAACAGGATGACCGGCGGCAGCAGATCGGGCAGCACCGCGATGCGTTCGGCCCAGCTGGTGCGGATCGGCGCGCCGCCCCAGGTCGGTCGCATCAGGCAGGCCACGATCACCACCAGCATGAAAAGACCGGCAAGCATCAGCCCCGGGATCACCCCGGCCAGGTAAAGCTCGGGCACCGATGTGTCGGTGAGCAGCCCAAAAAGGATGAGGTTGATGGAGGGCGGGATGAGGATGCCCAGCGTGCCGCCCGCCGCCAGCGTGCCCAGAAAAAGCGGTTCATGATAGCGGCGGCGCTCGATCTCGGGATAGGCGACCGTGCCGACCGTGGCGACCGTGGCCACGCTCGACCCCGAGGTGGCCGCAAAGATCGCGCAGGAGCCAACATTGGCATGCATCAGCCCGCCCGGCAGCCAGGAGAGCCAGGTTGCCACCGCCCCGTACATCCGGGTCGCAATTCCCGCTCGCAGAATGATCTCGCCCAGCAGAATGAACATCGGGACCGCGACCAGGATGTATTCGATGCTTTGCTCCCAGATGAAATCGCCCATCATCAGCGAGCGGCGGCCATTCATGAAGATCTCGTCCAATGCAAGACCAAGAATGCCCAGAACGGCTGCGACGGGGACAGCGGCGATGACAAGCACGACAAGGCCGATGAGAATAAGCACGGGCATTGGTTGATCCCCTCGAGATCCCGACGCTGTTACGCGTGGGTTTCTTCTTTGATGTCCTGTTCGATGCTGCGCACGCCGGCCACCGCGTTGATCCCGGTCCAGTTGCTGTGAACCAGATGAAGCAGCGTGCGCAGCGACAGAAAGGCAAGGCAGAGCAGCATGAAGGCGAGGCCTGCGAACCAGAAGCTTTGCGGGATCCAGAGCGGCGTGGCCATCGGGGTCTGGGCGGTGTAGGTGAACGTCCAGCTCTCTTCGACAACCGACCAGGCGCTGCGGGTCAAAAGGAAGATGTAGAGCGTCATCAGGCCCAGCCCCAGCATGTCAAGCAGCGCGCGGCCCCGTGTGCCCAGCATCAGATAGGCCACGTCGATGCGGATGTTGGAGCGGGTCAGCAAACAAAACGCGTAGGACCAGGTGGTCGCGGCGGCAAAGACATATCCTGTGATCTCGTCTGAGCCGCGCATCGTCACGCCAAAAAGCTTGCGGGCGATGACATCGAGGGTGACCATGATCGCCGCGCAGCACATCGCCAGCCCGCCGATGATCGCGGCCCCGCGGGCAACGCCCTCCAGGCCGGCCTGAACACGCGTCAGCATCTTTCTCTCCCCGGGATTTGTGTCGCCCGCGTCTGTGCGCGGTGGCGTGGGCAGGGCCCGGACCGCGGTCGTGCCGCGGCCCGGCGGGTCTCAGAGCCCCTCGGTCGGGGCGGTGATGCCGATCAGCTTGCCGATGGTCTCATTCCACTCCCGCGCGCAATCGGCGCCGCAGCGCTCGGCCCAGCGGGGAACCACCGTCTCGGCGGCGATCTGCTTGAGCAGCGCCTGATCCGCGGCATTGGGCTCAATGGGGGTCATGTTGCCCGGGTCGCCCTTGTCGCAGGGGCCCTGCGCGTTGCAATCCATGCCGGCCTGATCGAGCGTGTGCTGAAACGCCCAGACCTCATCCTCGAACTTTTTCGCCTCGGCGAGGATCAGCGCCTGCGTGGCCTCGTTCATGCTCTCCCAGGTGTCGAGATTGATCGCGGTGAACGTGGCTGCAAA
>JBCBKN010000362.1:0-4785 GCA_038521775.1 Pseudomonadota bacterium
GCTGAAGGACTGGCCGGGCGCGACCAACCCACGCTGCAACAGCGAGGCGACGGTGGCGATGGTGGGATGACCGGCAAACGGGATCTCACGATCGGCCAGGTAGTAGCGCGCCCCGAAATCGGCCACATCCGAGGCCACCAGATAGGCGCATTCCGAGAGCGAGGTTTCGCGCACCAACGCCAGGCGGTCGGCCACGGCCAGCCCGTCCGCCCCATGCACCACGACGCAGCCATTGCCGCCAAAGGGCGTGTCGGTGAAGGCGTCGACCCAATCGAAGGCATAGCTGGCCATCCGCTCACTCCTCTCGAAAAACGCCCTGCGCCTTCAGCGCATCGACCGCCTCTTTTGGCATATAGGTCTCGTCATGGCGGGCGAGGATCTCGGTGGCCTCCAAGACCCCGTTCTGCAGATAGCCCATCGCAACCACGCCCTGCCCTTCAATGAAGAGATCCGGCAGCACCCCGGTATACGTCACCTCCACCGTGCTGGCCGTATCGGTCACCCGAAAGGTCACGGTCTCGCCCTCGCCGCGGACCACGCTGCCTTCCTCGACCAACCCGCCGATGCGAACGAACTGATCGGGCGGCGGCGGGCGTTCGGCCACTTCGCTCGGTCGCATAGACCATTGCACCACGCCGCGTTCGTCGAGTGCAAAGGCCACCAGGATGGCGGCGGAAAACAGCAGCGCCATCCCGACAATGATAAGCTGCACCCGTTGACGCTTGCGAAGACCGGCCATCCGCCCCTTCCCGCTCAGCCGGCGCGACGGCGCGCCAGACCGGCATTGAGTTCCGCCCCGAAGATAATGACGATGCCGGTGAGATAGAAGAAGAGCATCATCACCACCACGCCGGCCATGGCGCCATAGGTGAGGGCAAAGCTTGGCGCCAGCGCAAGATAGAGCGAAAAGCCCGTCGCCGCGGCCGTGAAGAGGAGCGTGGTCACCAGCACTCCGGGCCAGAGCATGGGCGGCGGGCGCGGCGGCAAGAACCGGTGCAACAGGAACAGGAAGGCCAGAAACGCCCCGATCCCGGCCGCATAGCGCAGCGCGTTGACCGTGCCGGAGACGGTCACGTCCAGCATGTTTTCGGCAAACCCGATCAGAAGCGGGCCCAGCAGCACTGCCACACCGACGATGATAAAGGTCAGCACGCCAAGCAGCACGAGCAGCAGCGATTGCAGCCGATTGCGCAGCCAGGATCGGCTGGTGTCCACGCCATAGGCGCGGTCAAAGGCGGTGCGGAAGGCCTCGACCCCCGAGGAGGCCGACCAGAGCGCGATCAGCGCCGAGACGGTCAGCACCGAACCGCGATCAACCGAGATCACCCCCAAAAGCGCAGGCTCGATGGTGCCGGTCAACTCGGCCGGCAACAGCTCGACCAGGGCCTGGACGGCCAACAGGCTGTCCTGCCGGCCGATCACCAAGCTTGCGGTCATCACCGCGACAATCGCGAAGGGAAAGAGCGCGAGGAGCAGCGAAAAGGCAATGAACCCGGCAAGCGCGGAGCCGTCATGGTTGAGAAACGCGCGCACAGCGCCGCGCAGCGCGCGCCACAGCCCGATCATCCCCGCATCCCTCAGGGAAAGAGCGGGGCCGCCTGCAACCCCGCGGTCTCCGGCAGGTTCAGCATCAGATTGGCGTTCTGCACGGCCTGCCCCGAGGACCCCTTGGTGAGATTGTCAAGCACCGCCACGATGGTCGCGCGCCCCGGGCGGCGGTCGCCCGCCACGCCGATATGGCAGTAATTCGAACCGCGCACATCCTTCATGGCAGGCACGGCCCCAAAGGGCAGCACGACAAGAAAGGGCTCCCGCGCATAGGCCTCGGCCAGGGCGCCGTGGATGTCGCGCGGATCGCCCCGCACCGAGGCGGTGACGAGGATGCCACGCGAGGCCGGGATCAGATGCGGGCTGAACTGGATCTCGACCTTGCGGCCCGCCGCGGCGCTGAACTCCTGATCGAACTCGGCCAGATGCCGGTGCTTTCCCCCCATCGAATAGGGATGGACGCTCTCATAGAGCTCGGCGGTCAGGAGATGCTCCTTCAGCGCCCGCCCCGCGCCCGAGGCCGCGGCCTTCAGATCTATGGTGATCTCGTCGAGATCGATGAGCCCGGACGCAATCAGGGGGCGCAGCGCAAACTGGCCGGTTGCCGCGTTGCAGCCCGTGCCCGCGACCAGCCGGGCGGCGCAGATCTCCTCGCGGTAGAACTCGGTGAGGCCATAGACGGCGGTGGCCTGCAGCTCGGGCGCTGCATGCGGCGCGCCGTACCAGGCCTCATAGGCCGCCGGATCGCGCAGCCGGAACCCTGCGGAAAGATCCACGACCTTCACATGCTCGGGAATGCCTGCGACCACCTGATGCGTGGTGCCATGGGGCAAGCAGACAAAGGCAATGTCGATGCCGGTGAAATCCACATCCTCGATGCGGGTGAGCGTGGGCAGGTCGAGATGGCGCAAATGCGGAAACACCGCCGCCATGGGCTGGCCGGCCTTTCGGTCGGCGGTGAGGGCAGCGATGCGCATCTCGGGATGGGTGGCCAGCAGGCGCACGGTTTCCGCGCCGGTGTATCCGCTTGCCCCAAGGATCGCCGCCTGTGCCTGCGCCATCGCTGCCTCCTGCACCTTCGCGCCTCGCCTAGACCAATCTTTCGCGCGGCGCCACATAAGAAAACACCCCCCCGCCGGGCGGGAGGGTGCCAGAACCGTCGCGGCTGTCCCGCCTTAGCGTTTGGAGAACTGGAAGCTGCGGCGCGCCTTGCGCTTGCCGTATTTCTTGCGCTCGACCACGCGGCTGTCGCGGGTCAGAAACCCGGCCGCCTTCAGCGGCGTGCGCAGCGCTGGTTCATAAAGCGTCAGCGCCTTTGAGATGCCATGCTTGACCGCCCCGGCCTGGCCCGACAGCCCGCCGCCCTTGACCGTGCACATCACGTCGAACTGGCCCGCGACATTGGCGATGGTGAAGGGCTGGTCGATGATCATCTGCAGCACCGGGCGCGCGAAATAGACCGCCAGCTCCTTGCCATTGACCGTGACCTTGCCGGTGCCGGGTTTGACCCAGACCCGGGCGATGGCGTCCTTGCGCTTGCCGGTGGCGTAAGACCGGCCCAGATGGTCGCGCACCGGCTCGGCCACAGCCTCGGGCTCGGGCGCCATCACCTCATCGGCACCCTCGGTGACGGCGTCCTTCAGCGCGTCGAGCGAACGGATTTCATCGGCCATGATCAGGCGCTCCGCGTGTTTTTGGGGTTCATCGAGCCGACATCAAGCGCTGCGGGGTTCTGCGCCGCATGCGGATGCTCGGGGCCTGCATAGAGCTTCAGATGGGTGAGCTGCTTGCGGCTCAAGGGGCCGCCGGGCATCATCCGCTGCACCGCCTTCATCAGCACCCGCTCAGGAAACCGGCCGTCCAGTATCTTGTCGGCCGTGCGCGATTTGATGCCGCCCGGGTGGCCGGTATGCCAGTAATAGACCTTGTCGGTGCGTTTGCGCCCGGTCATCTGCACCTTTTCGACATTCACCACGATGACATGGTCGCCATCATCCATATGCGGGGTGTAGCCGGGCTTGTGCTTGCCGCGCAGCCGGTTGGCGATGATCGAGGCCAGCCGGCCCAGAACCACACCCTCGGCATCGATGACAATCCAGCTTTTCTCGATGTCGCTCAGCTTTGCCGAATAGGTTTTCATCTCATCCCGCCTTGACCTTGCCCTGCGCCGGGGCATGCCTGCCCTGTCGGATCCGATCACCCGGCGCTGTCAGAGCGCGTGTTCTACCCAGGGCCTGCACATTGTCAAGCGCCAACCCGCCAAAAAACAGTTCCAGGTCAGGAGATTAGAATTGAGGTATAATAAAACCCCATTTTCGGACAGCCCCCCGCACAGGCTGTCACCAAGCGGACACAGCGGGCGCTGCCGTGGCGGCATCTGCGCGGTTTCGCTTGGCCATTCTTGAAACCGCAACACGAATCCCTTAAATGAGCGCTTCGTTCAGGGTCACCGATCCCAACCCCACAGCTTTGGCCAACGGCCTTTGGGGGGGCGCTAAGGGACCGCTGGGTTTTTCATCTGCTGGATGGGGAGGCGCGCCGTGCAAACCGCACACCTCTTCCAACTGGGGATGGACCTGGAGACAGGCGCCACCCACGAGGAAGCCAACCGCGATCATCTTGCCGTGGTGCAAGATGGCGCAACACCAAACGCTGTCGGGACGGTCGAACCGGCCGTGCTCGACGATGATCGGGCCGATCATTTCATTCGCCGCGACGGCAAGGTCTTTGCCGGCACACATCTGATCATCGAGGTGATCGAGGGCGAAGGGCTAGACTGCGAGGATCGCATTCAGGACGCGTTTCGCGCCTGTGTGTCGGAATGCGGCGCGACGCTGCTGCACATCCACACCCATAAGTTCAGCCCGCAGGGCGTGTCGGGCGTCGCGGTGCTGGCCGAAAGCCATATCTCGGTGCACACTTGGCCCGAGATCGGCTATGGCGCCTTCGACGTCTTCATGTGTGGCGACGCACAGCCCTGGCGGGCCGTTGCGGTGCTTCGCGCGGCGTTCAATGCCGGCGATGTCCGCGTGCAGGAGCTTTTGCGCGGCGACGGGCTGGTCGCAGGCGGCTGACGGACTGAGCGGTCGAAGGCCAAACGCGCGCAATTCAAACATGCGCGGCGCGACCGGCTAGGCCGGTGGAAACACCGCGTCAAAGGCCGCAGCGCCCTTGGGCGAAAACACCACCCGGCGGTCGGTCTCGGCCCGCCGGGCCCAGCCCTGCGCGAGCACAAAC
>JBCBKN010000363.1:0-4778 GCA_038521775.1 Pseudomonadota bacterium
ATGGGCAAATTTGATGACGATCTCACCATCATCGCAGGCGGCATGGGCCGGCCCGGTGCCGATGGCGATGGTTGCGGCCACGGCCGCGGTCAGGATCAGGCGCATTGTATCTCCCCTGTCGTTTGAGTTGTCTTGCCTTTTGTGAAGACGGGTCGGGATTGGGATTTTTCGTGATCCGTCCATTCAAAACGCGGCCATACTGTACAGAAACGGCTCAAGATCAAGGTGTTTGCGTTAACAGTTTCGTCCCGGGCGGCCGCTGTGGCCCCTGCGACAGCCGAACGCAGGGATGATCGGTTGCGGCGCAGATCACGGAGCATGCCGCATCTCGGCCGGCGGCGCTGTGGGCGGTTCGTGCTTTCCTGGCGGCGTGAAACGAGGCTTCGCCGTCCCCGTGACCCGGGGCAGCCCGGCTCGATGCCACAGCCCATGACGGACCGACGGCCGAAACCGCGGGTGTCGTCAACCTGACACAGAAGCGTTGCACAGCCGGGGTAACTGAGGGCTTCCACCAACCCGGGAGACAGGAATGACGACGCCCATCAGCCTCGCCCCCTTTGGCCTTGCATCCGCGCTGGTGCTGGTCGCCGGCCTTGCGGCCGCCCAGGACAACGTGTCGATCGGCATGCAGCAAGAGCCCACGGTGCTTGACCCCACCGCCGATGCCACCGCCTCGATCGACACGATCACCGCGCACAACATCTTTGAATCGCTCACCACCGTGGATGAAAGCGGCGCGGTGCTGCCCCAGCTGGCATCAAGCTGGGAGATCTCCGAAGACGGCACCGTCTACACCTTCACCCTTGTCGAGGGCGTGAGCTTTCACGACGGCTCGGCCTTTGACAGCGCCGATGTGGTCTTCACGTTTGAGCGTGCGATGGGCGAGGAGAGCGTGAACCCCTCCAAGGGCATCTTCGGCCCGGTCGCCAGTGTCGAGGCCCCCGATGCCACGACCGTGGTGGTGACGCTCAGCCAGCCCGATGCGTTCTTTCTTTTCAACATCGCCCAGGGGGACGCCTCGATCGTGGCCCCCGAAACCGCCGAGACCAACACCACCACCCCCATCGGCACCGGGCCCTACAAATTCGACAGCTGGACCCGGGGCGACCGGCTGACCCTGACCTCCAACCCCGACCACCGCGCCTATAACGATGCGATGATCGACACGGTCACCTTCCGCTTTGTCGCCGATCCGGCCGCGGCGGTCGCCGCGCTGATGACCGAGGAAATCGACGCCTTCCCCGGAATGCCGGCGCCCGAGACGCTGGAGCAGTTCAAGGCCGACCCGCGTTTTGACGTTGTGGTGGGCACCACCGAGGGCGAGGTGATCCTGGCGCTCAACAACTCCAAGCCGCCCTTTGACGACATCCGCGTGCGCCAGGCAGTGAACTACGCGCTGGACCGTGAGGCGATCATCGAGGGCGCCTATTACGGCTATGGCGAGCCGATCGGCAGCTTCTTCCCACCGCATCACAAAAGCTATATCGACCTCACCGGCGTCTATGCCCGCGATGTCGAGAAGGCCAAGGCTCTGCTGGCCGAGGCCGGGGCCGAGGATGTGACCGTGACCCTGCGCCTGCCGCACTTCCCTTATGCCAAGCGGTCGGGCGAGATCATCCAGGCCCAGCTTGGCGAGGCCGGCATCACCGTGGAGATCGAGAATGTCGAATGGGCGTTCTGGATCGGCGAGGTCTACAGCAAGCTCAACTATGACATGACCGTCATCGCCCACACCTCGCCCAACGACCTGGGCAATTTCGCCCGCGGGCCGGAATACTATTACGGCTATGACAATGCCGAGTTCAACGCGCTTTGGGCCAAGATCCGGGCCGAGAGCGACCCCGAGGCGCTGGATGCGCTGCTCAAAGACGGGCAGCGTTTCGTGACCGATGAGGCCGTGCATGGCTTTCTCTTCCAGCTGCCCAAGCTTGGCGTCTACAAGACCGGCCTTACGGGCTACTGGGCCTCGGCCCCGGTGCTGTTTGCGCCGCTGAAAGACCTGCGCTGGAACTGATCCCGCGCCGGGGCGGGCCTTCGGGCCCGCCTGTTTCGCGATGACCCTATTCCTCCTGCGCAAACTGGTGACGCTGACGGCCACGCTGATCGCCGTCTCGGCGATCGTCTTTGCGGTGATGAACGTGCTGCCCGGCGACCCTGCGCTGGTGATGCTGGGGCTCGACAGCACGCCCGATGCCCAGGCCGCCCTGCGCGCGCAGCTGGGGCTGAACGCGCCCCTGCACATCCGCTATCTCGACTGGGCCGGCGGGGTGTTGCGCGGCGATTTCGGGGTGAGCTATTCCTTCGACATCCCCGTGCGCCAGCTGATTGCCGAGCGCTTGCCGATGACCCTGACGCTGGCGCTGATGGCCACGCTGCTGACGGTGACCTCGGCCCTGGCGCTGGGGGTGTTTGCCGCCGCCCGCCATGGCCGCATCGCCGATTGGGGGGTAATGGTGATCAGCCAGTTGGGCATCGCGCTGCCGGCCTTCTGGCTTGCGATCCTTCTGGTGATCCTTTTTGCGGTCACGCTGCGGCTTTTGCCCCCGGGCGGCTTTCCGGGCTGGGAGGATCCGGTCGCGGCGCTGCGGGCGCTGATCCTGCCCACCGTCTCGCTCACCCTGGTGCAGGCGGCGATCCTGGCGCGGGTCACACGCTCCTCCGTGCTGGAGGTGATGCGGCTCGATTATACCCGCACCGCCCGGGCCAAGGGGCTCAGCCGCGGCGCGGTGCTGCGCCGCCATGTGCTGCCCAATGCCCTGATCCCGATCGTCACGATCATCGGCCTGCAGATCGCCAATCTGGTCACCGGCACGATCGTGATCGAGAATGTCTTTTACCTGCCCGGGCTGGGGCGGCTGATCTTTCAATCCATCGCCAATCGCGACCTGCCCACGGTTCAGGCGCTGGTGCTCTTTTTCGCCGCGGTGGTGGTGGTGGCGAATTTCCTGGTCGATCTCGCCTATGCCGCCATCGACCCGCGGCTGAGGAGCCCCTAGTGCGCGTGAATGCCGCCATTGGCGGGGCGCTGGTGGGGCTAGTGGCGCTGACCGCGGCACTGTCGGCGGTCTGGCTGCCGGGCGAGACCAGCATCGATGTCGCCGGCAAATTCGCCGAACCCTCGGCCGCGCACCCCCTGGGCACCGATCAGCTTGGCCGCGATGTGCTGTCGCTTTTGATGCAGGGCGCGCAGGCCTCGGTGCTGGTGGCCCTGCTCTCGGTCGGCATCGGGGCGAGCCTCGGCACGGCGCTGGGCCTTTTTGCCGCCGCGCGCGGGGGTTGGGCCGAGGAGGGGGTGATGCGGCTGGCCGATCTCGCCTTTGCCTTTCCCGCCCTGCTCTTTGCCATCATGCTGGCGGCGGTGTTCGGCCCGTCGCTCTCGAACGCGGTGCTCGCCATCGCCTTCATCATGGTGCCGATCTTTGCCCGCGTCGCGCGCGCCTCGGCCAACCAGATCTGGGCGCGCGAATATGTGCAGGCCGCCATTGCCGCGGGGCGCAGCCGGCTGGGGATCACCCTTGACCATATCTTGCCCAACATCGCCGCGGTGCTGGTCGTGCAGGCGACCATCGAGTTTGCCATCGCCATTCTGGCCGAGGCGGCGCTGAGCTATCTGGGCCTGGGCGTGCAGCCCCCGATGCCCAGCTGGGGGCGCATGCTGGCCGAGGCGCAGACGCTGCTTTACCTCGCGCCGCAGCTTGCCGTCTGGCCGGGGCTTTGCATCGTCATCGCGGTGCTGGGCTTCAACCTTCTGGGCGACGGGCTGCGCGATTGGGCCGATCCGCGGCTGCGGGGGCTGCGCGCATGACGCTTTTGTCGGTGCGCGATTTGCGGGTCGAGTTTCCCGCTGGCACGGCGTTGCGCGGGCTCTCCTTTGACCTTGCCCGGGGCGAGCGCCTGGGCATTGCCGGTGAAAGCGGCTCGGGCAAGACGCTGGCGGCGCTGGCCTGCATGGGCATGCTGCCCGAAGGCGCACAGTCCGGCGGCGCGATCATGTTCGACGGCCAACCGGTGACCGATCTGCCCGAGACCGGCTGGGCCAACCTGCGCGGACGGCGCATCGCGATGATCTTTCAGGAACCGATGAGCGCGCTCAACCCGCTGCAGCGCATCGGCCGCCAGATCACCGAGACCATGCTCTGGCATGCGCCGCTGCCCCGCGCCGAGGCCGAGAAACGCGCGCTTTCGCTGATGGAGGAGGTGGGCATGCCCGACCCCGCCGCCCGCCTGCGGATGTATCCGCATGAGCTGTCGGGAGGGCAGCGGCAGCGGGCGCTCATCGCCATGGCGCTGGCCGGCGACCCCGATCTCATCCTGGCCGATGAGCCGACCACCGCGCTTGACGCCACGCGCACCGCCCAGGTGCTCGATCTCTTGCGCAACCTGGCCCAGGCCCGCGGCATGGCGCTGATCCTGATCAGCCATGATCTTGCGGCGATCGAGCGGGTGGCCGAGCGGATGCTGGTGCTTTATGCCGGCGATCTGGTGGAGGAAGGCCCGGCCGGCGCGGTGCTGGCCGATCCCGCCCATCCCTACACTCAGGGCTTGATCGCAGCGCGGCCGAGGCCCCGCCCAGCCGGGGCGCTGCGCCGTGCGCTGCCGGCCATCCCCGGCATGGTACCCGACCTGCGCGACCTGCCGCCCGGCTGTCGGTTTCATGGCCGCTGCGCGCTGGGCATCGCCGAATGCGGCCGGGCCCGGCCCGAGATGCGCGCATGTGGTCCCGACCGCGCGGCCCGTTGCGTTCGCATCGCGGGGCCGCAATGACCCGGCCCCCGACC
>JBCBKN010000364.1:0-4766 GCA_038521775.1 Pseudomonadota bacterium
CCCGGAAAGCCATCCGCGCGCGCAAGGACTGCGACCGGACCCGGCTGCGCAAGGCGCAGCGGCAGGGCCACGCCCGCCCTAAATCGCCCTAACTCGCCCCCGACTCGCCTCCGACCCGCGCCGAACTCACCCCCAACTCGGCCCGTGCTCACCCCCAATCGCCCCAACTCAGCCCAGCCAGGCGCTAAATCGACCCGTGCAGAGCGCGCCCTCTGCTGACCCTCACCCCGCGATCAGGCTGCGCGCCGCCGCCCGTGCCGCCTCGGTCAGCCGGTCTCCCGACAGCATCCGCGCGATCTCATCGGTGCGCGCTGCCTGGTCCAGCGGCTGGATCGCGGTGCGGGCCACCCCATCCTCCACACGCTTTTCGATGCGCCAATGGTGATCGGCCCGCGCGGCCACCTGCGGCGCATGGGTGACGACCAGCACCTGACCGCCCTGCCCCAGCGTGGCCAGGCGGCGGCCGACCGCATCGGCCGTTGCACCGCCCACACCGCGGTCGATCTCATCGAAAATCATCGAAAGATCCGCCCCGCGCGCGGCAAGGCAGACCTTGAGCGCCAGCAGGAAGCGCGACAGCTCGCCCCCCGACGCAATCTGATTGAGCGGGCCCGGCGGACTGCCCGGATTGGTCGCCACGGTGAAGGTCACGCTGTCGGCCCCCTCAGGCCCCGGCTCGGCCGGAACCACAGTTGTGGCGAACCGGGCACGGTCCAGTTTGAGCGGTGCGAGCTCCTCGGCCATCGCCGCGTCAAGCCGCGCGGCCGCCGCCGCCCTTTCGGCGCTGAGCGCGCCGGCCGCCGCGTCATAGACCGATTTCGCCGCGTCAACCGCCGCGGCCAGCTCGGCGGCGCGGTCCTCGCCCGCCTCGATCGCGGCATGACGGGCGCGCAGATCCGCCGCAAGCTCGCTCAGCGCATCCGGGGTGACCCGATGCTTGCGGGCCAGCGCGCGCAATGCAAAGAGCCGCTCCTCGCAGCGCTCCAGCGCCAGCGGGTCGACATCGAGCGCGTGCAGCGCCGCCTCCACCCCCTGCTGGGCTTCGGCCAAGGCGTCGAGCGCCCGGTCAAGTGCTGCCAGCGGCGCATCGAGCCCACCTTCGGCCGTTTCCGCGGCGCCCGCCAGCCAGCGCGCCGCATCGCTCATCAAGACCTCGGCCCCGGCACCGCCAAGCGCCTCGCCGGCCCGCACAACATCCGCCCGAATGCGCTCGGCGGCCTGCATGCGGCGGCGGGTGGCATCCAGCACCGCCTCCTCGCCTGGCTGCGGGTCCAGCGCGTCAACCTCGGCCACGGCATGGGCCAGAAACTCCCGGTCCCGCTCGGCCTCAGCCTGGATTGCGCGCAGCGAGGCCAGGGCCGCCCGCGCGGCCGCCCAGTCGCGCCAGGCCAGGCGCACCGCGGCCAGCGCATCGCCACCGGCATAGGCATCGAGCAGGGCGCGGTGATGTTTGGGGTCCAAGAGCCCGCGATCATCCTGCTGGCCATGGACCTCGACCAGCGTGTCGGCCAGACGCGCCAGCAGATCGGCGCCACAGCGGCTGTCATTGACAAAGGCCCGCGTCCGCCCCGAGGCATCGGCCACGCGGCGCAGGATCAGCTCGCCCTGCGGCGCGGCCAGCCCGGCCTCGGCGAGGATCTCGCCCGCCAGGTGATCAGGCGCCAGTTCGAACTCGGCCACCACCTCGCCCTGATCGGCACCGGCGCGCAACAAGGCGCCGCGCCCGCGCGCGCCCAGCGCAAAGCCCAGCGCATCGAGCAAGATCGATTTGCCGGCCCCGGTCTCGCCGGTCAGGACATTGAGGCCGGGACGAAACGCGATCTCGGCATGTTCGATGAGAACGATCTCGCGGATCGTCAGACCGCGCAGCATCGCCGATGCCCGCGCCAAATCACGCCCGCCGCTGCCGCCGGGCGCTGCGCCATCTGCCCGCCGCTGCGCTGGCTCAGAGCCACTCGCCCAGCACCACCCGGTCATAGAGCGAGCGCACCCAGCTTTTGCCGCGCGCCTGCGGCGACAGGCCCTCGCCGGTCAACAGCGCAAAGCTGTCGCGATACCAGGTGGAGGCTTCGAAGTTATGGCCCAGGATGGCGCCCGCGGTCTGCGCCTCATCGACCAGCCCGACCGAGAGATAGCATTCGACCAGCCGGTGCAGCGCCTCGGCGGTGTGCGATGTGGTCTCATAGTCTTCGACCACCGCGCGGAACCTGTTGGCCGCGGCAAGATAATGCCCGCCCTTGAGGTAGTAGCGCCCGATCTCCATCTCCTTGCCGGCCAGATGGTCGAGCGTCAGATCGTATTTGAGCTTGGCCTCGCGCGCATAGTCGGTTTGCGGATAGCGAAGCTGGGTTTCGCGCAGCGCCCGCAGCGCTTTGAGCGTCAGATCCTGATCGCGGCCAACATCGACGATCTGATCATAATAGCTCAGCCCGATCAGGTATTGCGCATAGGCCGCGTCATCATCGGCGGGATAGAACTCGATGAAGCGCCGCGCGGCGGATTCCGCCAGCTCGTAGCGGCCGGCGCGGTACCATGAAAAGGCCGACATGATCATCGCGCGCTTGGCCCAGCTCGAATAGGGATAAAGCCGCTCGATCTCGTCGAACATCTGTGCGGCCGATTCCGCGTTGCCGCCTTCAAGCTCGGCCTCGGCCGAGGTGAAGATGTCGTCCGGCTGACGCTCCTCAACCGGCTCGCTGTCGCCCGAGCAACCCGCAAGAACGACCGCTAAGCCAAGAATGCAGGCGCGCGCAGAACCCCAACCCCAGACCATCTCACCTGACCCCGTGCCATTGTCACCCAAAGCGGCGGCTCGCCCCACCGCACCGATGGAATAGCATGTCACCCGCCCCGCGCAACTCCCCGCAGGGCGGGCCGGCGCGATCAGCCGGCCAGACCGACGCGCGCAATCTCCGGCTGCGGGTCGAGCGTGACCGTTTCCACCGACCCTTCGGTCAGGAACAGCCGCCGCAGCAGCGCGTTCGTCACGGCATGCCCGGCCCGGCGCCCCTCATAGCGGCCCAGCAGGGGAATGCCGGCAAGCGCCAGATCGCCCACCGCGTCGAGGATCTTGTGGCGCACGCATTCATCGACATGCCGAAAGCCGCCGGGGTTGAGCACATCGCCGCCCTCAACCACCACCGCATTTTCAAGCGTGCCGCCAAGCGCAAGCCCGCGCGACTGCATCGTTTCCACCTCAACCCGGCGGCAGAAGGTCCGGCTGTCGGCAAGCTCGGTGGCAAACGCCGCCGGATGCTGGACATAGACCCGGCGCTGATGCCCGATCGCGCTGTCGGGAAAGTCGATCTCATAGTCGATCACAAGATCGTCCGAGGGCTCCAGCGCGGCAAACGCGCCGCCCAGTTCGACCTCGACCCGGCGGACAACCCGCAAGCCCCGCAACGGCGCATCGAGCGTGCGCAGCCCGGCCCGGGCAATCTCCTGCACAAAGCGCGCGGCACTGCCATCCATGATCGGCACTTCCGGCCCGTCGATCTCGATCAGCGCATTGGTCACACCGCTGCCGGCAAGGGCGGCCATCAGATGCTCGATGGTCGAGACCGTCACGCCGGCGGAATTGCCGATGCGCGTGTTCAGCGCCGTGTCGCACACCGCATCCCAGGTCGCGGGCACAAGCTGATCGCGCGCCTTGACGTCGGTGCGTTTGAACCAGATACCGTGCTCGGCCCCAGCCGGACGCAGAAGCAGCCGCGCCGGCCTGCCCGAATGCAGCCCCGTGCCGACGAGCGAGATCTGTCGCCTCAAAGTCGTTTGCATTCCGATTGTCCCCCAGCCCCGATTGCAACGGGTTATGTCAAACTGACGATAAGCCCGCCAAATTGCTGCCACAACTCACTCTTTGTGACGCAATGCAACACGACGGCGCTGCAGGCGGCCGAACGGCATGGCGCAGGGCGGGTCCGGCCAGGGTTACCGGTAAACTCTGCGTGATGCGCGCAGGGACCCATTCGGGCAATGCGCCCAGGCCCCGCACCCGGCAAAAAAACGGCCGCCCCGAGAGACGGCCGGTCCAGTCGACAGGGAACCGTTGCAGGCGCGCTGGCTCAGTTGGCCTGGCGCCGCAGAAAGGCGGGCACATCGATGCGCGCCTGTTCGTCTTCGTTCAGCCCATCCGCCTGGGGCCGTTCAAGCTCGGGCGTTGCGCGGTTCTCACGCGGGTCGACCGGGCGGGCCGGTGCGCGGGCGGGCGCACGGGCGGGCGAGGTCTGCGGCGTGGCCTGGCCGGTCATCCGGTGGATCAGGCGGTTCAGCGCGCCGCGATTGTCCGGATCCTCCTGTCCCGATCCAAAGGGCTGCTGTCCGGGGCCGGCATGCCCGATCTGATCGCCGGGCATCTTGTTGACCGCCGCCTGCAGACGGCGCAGCGTTTCGGGGGTGGGCTCGCCGCGCCGCATGGCCGGCTCGGGCAGGGCTGTCTGGGCCGATGGCCCGGTCGCCGGGGTCGCCGGGGTCTCGTCATGCTGCGGTGCACGCTGCGGATCGCGGGGGGGAACAAAGGCGCGGATCGCTTCTTCGGCCACATTCGCCGCATCCTCGGCCGATATGTCTTTGGCCTGCGTGTCCTGAGCCAGCGTGTCCTCAGCCTCCATCGAGGCGGCAGGCGCCGTCTCTGCCGCCGCCGCTGGGTGCGGCACGGCGACCGGACCTTCGGCCGAGGTCGTGCGCCGCAGGGTGTCGGGCCGGATATCGGCCCGGGGCTCGGCATCGATCCCGGTGGCCACGACCGACACCCGCATCGCACCGGC
>JBCBKN010000365.1:0-4709 GCA_038521775.1 Pseudomonadota bacterium
GCACCAGATCGAGCGCGCGCAGGATGTTGCGATAGCTCGGATAGCCCGGATTGCCCAGCGCCACCCGCTCGCCCGCCTCAAAAAGCGCCAGAAAGGCCAGCACGAACCCCGCCGATGAGCCCGCGGTCACCACCACCCGGGCAGGGTCTAGCGCAATCCCGTACCAGTCTCCGTAAAGCTGCGCGATCCGCGCCCGCAGCTGGGGCAAGCCCAGCGCCACGGTATAGCCCAGCGGGGCGGCCTCCATGGCCCGCGCCAGCGCCGCCCGGGCCGCCGCCGGCGCCGGGGTGGCGGGCTGGCCGATCTCCATATGGATGACGCGCGCGCCATCAGCCTCACGCCGGCGTGCGGCCTCCAGCACATCCATCACGATGAAGGCGTCGACCGCCGCGCGGCTCGATATGCGCATATTGCGTCCTTTCCACAGTTGCGTAAGCTGTGGCGGACCGGGCGGGGCGGGGTCAACCGCCGCCAGCGGGTGGAGGGTTCCATGACAGCGCGCGGACGCGTTCGTGGCCTGGCGGCACGGATTTTCACGTCCTGGACCGGGCTCTGCGGGCCCAAAACCCCGTCAAAACCGGGGCCGCGGCGGCGGCACGCGCTTGTGGGCCTCGCGCTTCTGGGCGGGTCTGCCGCGCTGCAACTGGGCGCCGCACCGGCCGCCGCGCAATCGCTGATCCGCGATGCCGAGGTCGAACATGCCATGTCGATGCTCATCGATCCGGTGCTGCGCGGCGGCGGTGTCAGCCCCGGCACGGTCGATCTCTACATTGTGAACGATCGCAGCCTGAACGCCTTTGTCGCCGGCGGGCGCAATATCTTCATCTTCACCGGCCTCCTGATGCGGCTCGGCACGCCCGAAGAGGTGCAGGCGGTGCTCGCGCATGAGCTTGGCCATATCAATGGCGGGCATCTGGCCCGCCGCGGGATCGAGGCGCGCCAGGCGACCGGCGCCCTGGCCCTGGGCCTGCTGCTGGCCGTCGCCGCGGGGCTGGCCGGCTCGCCCGATGCCTCGGCCGCGGTGCTCTCGGGCACCACCAATGTCGTCGGGCGCAGCTTTCTGGCCTTTTCGCGCGGCGAGGAGGCCAGCGCCGATCAGGCAGCGCTCACCTATCTGGAACGGGCCGGGATCAACCCCAGCGGCATGATGCGGGTGCTGGAGCTTTTCCGCGGGCAGGAGGTGCTTGCCGGCGGGCGCGTCGACCCCTATGCCCGCACCCATCCGCTCAGCGCCGACCGCCTGCTTCTGGCCGAACGGCGCATCTCCGCCTCGGCCTTTCGCAACGCCCCCACCCCCGCGGCAACCCGCTACTGGTTTGCGCGCATGCAGGCCAAGCTCGACGGGTTCCTGCTGCGTCCCGAACGGGTGCTGACCCAGACCCCCGATGACGGCACCGAGTTCTCGCTGACGCGCCGGGCCGTGGCGCTGCACCGCTCGCCCGACCCCGCAGGCGCCCTGCGCGAAATGCAGCGGCTTCTCAAGCTCAAGCCCAATGATGCCTATTATCAGGAGCTGATGGGCCAGATCCTGATGGAAAGCGCGCGGCTGCCCGAGGCGGTGCCCTATTATCGCCGGGCGCTGGCCCTGGCGCCGCGCGAGCCGCTGATCCGCGCCGGGCTCGGTCGCGCGCTGATCGCGCTCGATGACAATTCGGTGAACACCGAGGCGATCGGGCTGCTCGAACAGGCGCTGCGCGAGGACCCCGGCAATGTGCCAGCCCTGCGGGATCTGGCACTTGGCTATGCCAGGGCCGGCCGCGAGGGCGATGCCTCGGTCGCCACAGCCGAGAGATTTGCACTTATCCGGCGCTTTGAGGATGTTGCCATCCATGCTAAGCGCGCCATGGCGCTTTTGCCCCGGGGCAGCCCGGGATGGCTCAAGGCGCAGGATCTGCTTTTGGTCAGCGAACGGATGAGCGGCAAGTAAGGATATCCCGATGGTGCGACATTGTCTTACGGCCGCGATGGGCGCGGTCCTTCTGGCCGGTGCGTTCCTGGGTCCGGTCCCAAGCTCCGCCCAGGACACCGAAATCGTCCCGGGCCTGGAGCGCGACACGTTTCGCGACGAGGTGCGCGCCTATCTGCTCGAAAATCCCGAAGTGATCCTGGAGGCGATCCAGATCCTCGAACAGCGCCGCGAGCTTGCCGCGGCCACGGCCGAGCTGGAGCTGGTCGCAGCCCATGCCGACGCGCTGCGCCATGACGGCTACAGCCATATCGGCGGCAATCCCGACGGGACCGTCACGGTGGTGGAATTCTTCGACTATCGCTGCGGGTTCTGCAAACGCGCCCATGACGATGTAAAGACGCTGGTGCGCACCAATCCCGACGTGCGCCTGGTCTATAAGGAATTCCCCGTGCTGGGCCCCGACAGCCTCTCCGCCGCCCGTGCGGCGATGGCCGCACTCCGCCAGGACGGCGAGGCCTATGAAAAGTTCAACGACGCGCTGATGCGCTTTGGCGGGCCGATCACCGACCGGGTCATCGACCGGCTGGCCGAGCGCAGCGGCGTCGATGTCGCCCAGATGCGCGCCGACATGCAGGACCCCGAGATCGAGGCCCAGATCAGCGCCAACCACCAGCTCGCCCAAAGCCTGCGCATCTCCGGCACCCCCACCTTCGTGATCGGCGACCGCATCGTGCGCGGGCTGATCCCGCTCGACGAAATGAACCGGGTGGTGCAGCTGGCCCGCAACGTCGCCGAATAGCCGCGCCCCCGCGGCACACGCACGCCTGCGACTGACCCTGCTCACCCGCTGGCCCCGCCTATCCGCTGGCCCCCGTTCTAACGCCGGCCCCGCGCACGGCTGGCTCCGCACACGACTGACCCCGCCGCCCGGGGCCTCCACGCGCGGCTCCTGCACCCTTGGGCGCGCCCACTCCCTTCCCCTTGCCGCCAAGCTGGCCTATATCGCGCCAAGGCCCCGGTGGACGGGGCAGCGCGCGCCACCAAAGGCCCGCGCCTATGTGCCCGGGGGACGCATGAGCAGCCAACATGAAACCGACATCGCCTTCATTCGGGAGCTTGCCGCGCTTCTGGAGGCCAGCGATCTGTCGGAACTCGAGATCAAGCGCGAATATGGCGATGACGACGCGCTGACCGTGCGGCTGTCGCGCACCCCAGCCGCGCTGCCCCAGGCCGCCCCGGCCTATCTTGCACCCGCGCCCCTCGCACCGCCGCCAGCCCCGCCGCCCGCACCTCCGGCCGCAGGAGCAGCCGGGGCTGCCGGGCCCGCCCCCGAGGCGGCAGCCGAGGCCACCGACCCCGCCCAGCACCCGGGCGCCGTCGCCTCGCCCATGGTCGGCACGGTCTATCTGCAGCCCGAGCCCGGGATGGACCCGTTCGTCAAGCTCGGCGACAGCGTGAGCGAGGGCCAGCCGCTCCTCATCATCGAAGCCATGAAGACCATGAACCAGATCCCCGCCCCCCGCGCCGGCACCGTGCGGCGCATCATGGTCGAGGACGGCACCGCGGTGGAGTTCGGCTCGCCCCTGATGATCATCGACTAGGGCGGGCAGATGTTCTCCAAAATCCTGATCGCCAATCGCGGCGAGATCGCGCTGCGCGTCCACCGTGCCGCGCGCGAAATGGGCATCCGCACCGTCGCCATCCACTCCACCGCCGATGCCGATGCCATGCATGTGCGCCTGGCCGATGAAAGCATCTGCGTGGGCCCGCCCGCGGCCGCGCAATCCTATCTCAACATCCCCGCCATCATCTCGGCCTGCGAGATCACCGGCGCCGAGGCGGTGCATCCGGGCTATGGCTTTCTCTCCGAAAACCAGGCCTTCGCGCAGGTGCTGGAGGATCACGGCATCGTCTTCATCGGCCCCCGCGCCGAGCATATTGCGGTGATGGGCGACAAGATCGCCGCCAAGACTACGATGCGCAGCCTGGGCGTGCCCTGCGTGCCGGGCTCGGAAGGCGGGCTTGCAGGGCCCGACGCGGCCCGCGATGTGGCCGAGGAGATCGGCTATCCGGTGCTCATCAAGGCCGCGGCGGGCGGCGGCGGGCGCGGCATGAAGGTCGCGCGCAGCGAGGCCGAGCTTGAAAGCGCCTATCGCACCGCCCGGGCCGAGGCCAAGGCCGCCTTTGGCGAAGACGCCGTCTATATGGAGAAATATCTGGGCCGGCCGCGCCATATCGAGATCCAGGTCTTCGGCGATGGCAAGGGCCACGCGGTGCATCTGGGCGAGCGGGACTGCTCGCTGCAACGCCGCCACCAGAAGGTGTTCGAGGAAGCCCCCTCGCCCGTCATCGATGCCCAAACCCGGGCCCGCATCGGCGAGACCTGCGCCAAGGCGGTGGCCGAGCTGGGCTATATCGGCGCGGGCACCATCGAGTTTCTCTATGAGGATGGCGAGTTCTACTTCATCGAGATGAACACCCGCCTGCAGGTCGAACACCCGGTCACCGAGGCGGTCTATGGCGTCGATCTGGTGCGCGAGCAGATCCGCGTCGCGGCCGGGCTGCCCATGTCCTTTGACCAGGCCGCCCTCGTCCCCGCAGGGCATGCCATCGAATGCCGGATCAATGCCGAGCGGCTGCCCGATTTCGCGCCCTGCCCGGGCCGCATCACCACCTTCCACGCCCCCGGCGGGCTGGGCGTACGGCTCGACAGCGCGATCTATGACGGCTACCGAATCCCGCCCCATTACGACAGCCTGATCGGCAAGCTCATCGTCCATGCGCCCGACCGCGAGGCCGC
>JBCBKN010000366.1:0-4660 GCA_038521775.1 Pseudomonadota bacterium
ATGAAATGGGCCGAGCCGGGCGGCAAGATGCGCTGGACGCCAAACGCGGTGTTTGCGCATTGACGACCCGTCTGGGCAGCAGCAGACCGGGCACCCGCGCGTTGGGCAACGGCGCATCGGGCAAAAGCGCATCGGGCAAAAGCGCATCGGGCAACGGCGCATGAGCGCATCGCCCGGCGAGAACCTGCGCATCGACGGCGCCCGGCTCTGGGACAGCCTGATGGAGATGGCAAAAATCGGGCCGGGCGTGGCAGGCGGCAACAACCGCCAGGCCGTCACCGATGCCGATGGGCAGGGCCGCGCGCTGTTTGCGCGCTGGTGCGCCGATGCCGGTGCCAGCATGGGCGTTGACGAAATGGGCAATATGTTTGCCACCCGACCCGGCACCGACCCGAAGGCGCTGCCGGTCTATGTCGGCAGCCATCTCGACACTCAGCCGACCGGCGGCCGGTTCGACGGTGTGCTGGGGGTGTTGGCCGGGCTTGAGATCCTGCGCCGCTTGAACGATCTCGACATCCGGACCCGACACCCGATCGTGGTGGTCAATTGGACCAATGAGGAGGGCACGCGTTTCTCGCCGGCGCTTTTTTCCTCGGGCGTCTTTGTCGGGACCTACGATCGCGACTGGGCCTATGGCCGCATGGATGGCGATGGCAAACGGTTCGGCGATGAGCTGGCGCGGATCGGCTGGAAAGGCGATGAGCCGGTCGGGGCCCGCAAGATGCATGCTTTCTTCGAGCTGCATATCGAGCAGGGCCCGATTCTGGAGGCGGAAGGCCACGACATCGGCATCGTCACCCATGCCCAGGGGCTTTTCTGGCTCGACGTCACGTTGAGCGGTCTGGCGGCCCATACCGGCACCACACCGATGAACATGCGCCGCGATGCCGGGCTTGGCATGGCCCGGGTGATCGAGGCGGTGCATCAGATCGCCTCCGACCTGCAGCCGGGCGTGGTCGGCACGGTGGGCGAGGCGCGGCTTTACCCCAATTCGCGCAACGTGATCCCGCAAGAGGCGCGGTTTTCGATCGATCTGCGGGCGGCCGATGCGGCCAAGCTCACCCTCCTGCATCAGGAGGTGCGTGCGGGCATCCGGCGCATTGCGGCGAGGCTTTGGCTGAACGCCAAGATCGCCAATATCGGAGAGTACCCGCCGGTCGTTTTCGACACGGGCTGCGTCGACACGATGCGCCGCGCCGCGCAGAACCTGGGGTTCAGCCATCGCGACATTGTCTCGGGCGCTGGGCATGATGCCTGCTTCCTCACCCGTGTTGCGCCAACCGCGATGGTGTTTTGCCCCTGCAAGGACGGGCTGTCGCACAATGAGGCCGAGGCGATCACGCCGGACTGGGCTGCGCGGGGCACCGACGTGCTGTTTCATGCCGTTCTGGAAACCGCGCAGGTCGCGCCCTGAGCCATGGAGCGGCCCTGTAGGAACGCTGGGGGCGCAAGCCGCAATGCGCGACGGCGCACTGGAGTGACCGCAGCGCGGAGGCCGAGTGACGGGGCCTGTGGTGACCCACATGGCGGCAGGGGGCGGGGGCGTGGATGACCGTTGAGACCTATCTTCTCTATCTCGGCGCGGTGGCGGTCTTCTTTGCCACCCCGCCCGACACCAGCCAGCTGTTGATCGTGTCCAACAGCATCCGACACGGGCTGCGCCGGGCAAGCTGGACCATCGCGGGCGATTTGTCGGCCAACTGTATGCAGATGGCCGCGGCGGCCTTCGGTCTGGGGGTCGTTATCGCCAGTTCGGCCGAGGCATTCGTCTGGATCAAATGGCTGGGTGTGGCCTATCTCGCCTGGATCGGGCTGCGGCTGATCCTGTCGCCGGGCGGCGCGGTGGCCGAGCCCGCGGCCGGTGCCCGTGGCGCGGCACGGCTCTACCGGCAGGGCTTCGTCACCTCGATGGCAAACCCCTTCGCGGTGGTCTTTTTCGGCGCGCTCTTTCCCCAATTCATCGACCCGGCGCTGCCGATCTGGCCGCAGCTTGCGCTTTTGGGCGGGACCTATCTGATTGTCGATGGCCTGCTTCTGCTGGCCTGGGGCTGGTTTGGCATACGGGCGCGTGCGGCGATGGCCCGCCTGCCGCTCACGCTGGTCACGCGCATCTGCGGCGGGCTGATGGTGGCCGCCGCAGCCTTGCTGGCCGCCAAGGATATCGAACCGGCACGATAACGCGGGATGCGATGACGGGCGCACGGCGCCCGGGGCAGGCTCAGCGGCGCGCGGCGCGCTCGGCCTCGGTGGCGGCGAGATCGGGCTTGCCGTCCAAAAGAACGACGCCGAAGAGCGCGCGCGCCGCATCCGGGGTGTAATAGCCCAGACGCACATCCTCGGCGACGCGGGCCGGGTCGCGCTGCAGCGGGTCGCCATAGCCGCCCCCGCCCGGGGTGCGCACCTCGACGCGGTCGCCCGGGGCCAGCGGAATGTCCTGCGCCTTTGACAGATGCAGGGGCACATGACGGGTGCCGCCCTGCCAGACAGCGACCTGATTGGGCGCCCCATCGCCGCCGCCCAGCACGCCGGGCGGGCCGAACCGGCCGTGATCCATCACAAAGCTGGCCCGTGCCGCACCGCGCAAAAGCTCGATCTCATAATCAAGCCCAAAGCCGCCGCGTTGCGCCCCCGCCCCGCCCGAGCCGTCGCGCAACGCATAGCGGCGGTAGAGCACGGGAAACCGGCTCTCCATGATCTCGACCGGCGGCGCCTTGGAGATGCCGATTGTCGAGCAGCCATTCGAAAGCCCGTCCTCGCGCAGATTGCCGCCATAGCCGCCGCCCGAAAGCTGGTACATCACAAAGCCGCGCCCGGCCTCGGGATCATCTCCGCCCAGCGCAAAATTGCCCGAGCTGCCGGCAGGGGCTGCGGTGACCCGGTCGGGCAGCGCGGGCGCGAGGGCCAGAAATACCGCCTCGGCGATGCGCTGGCTGACCTCGGCCGCGCAGCCCGAGACCGGCCGCGGGTAGCGCGCGTCGAGAAAACTTCCCGCGATGCCCTCCACCCGCAGCGGCAAAAACGCCCCGGCGCTGATCGGCACGTCGGGAAAGATATGCCGCATCGCCAGATAGACCGCCGACAGCGTCGTTGCGCGCACCGAATTCATCGGGCCCTGGCAGGGCGGCGAGGAGCCGGTGAAGTCAAACCGCAGATCCTCGCCATCGAGCGCGACCGCAAGGCGGATCTCAAGCGGAGCATCGACGACCCCGTCGCTGTCGACAAAGGCGCTGGCCTGCCAGCTTCCCTGGGGAATGCGGGCGATATGGGCGCGCATCTGGGCGGTGGCACGGGTGGAGAGCTCGGCAATGGCGGCCTCGACCACGGCCGTGCCATAACGGTCGAGCAGCGCATCCAGGCGATCGGCCCCGACCAGCAGCGCCGCGGCCTGGGCCTTCACATCGCCGATCCGCTGATCGGCCACGCGGACATTCGAGGTGACAATGGCATAGATCTCGGGGTCCATCTCGCCGCGCTTGAAGAGCTTGACCGGGGGCAGCCGCAGCCCCTCCTGCTCCACCGCCGTTGCCGAGGCCGAAAAACCGCCCGGCACCGCGCCACCGATATCGGGCCAATGCCCGGTATTCGACAGCCAGCACCAAAGCCGGCCCTCGCGGTAATAGGGCAGGGCAAAGCGCACATCCATCAGATGCGTGCCGCCCAGATAGGGGTCGTTGACCATGTAGATGTCGCCCGGCTGGGGCGGCAGGGTGATGCCCGCGGCAATGCGCTCGATCAGGATCCGGGTGCTCTCCTGCATGGTGCCCACAAAGACCGGCAACCCGCCGGCGCCTTGCGCGATCAGCGCGCCGTCGGCCGCGGCATAGATCCCGTCCGACCGATCATTGGCCTCGGCGATCACCGGCGAGAAGGCCGCGCGCGAAAACGCAAGATCCATCTCGTCACAGACCTGGGCAAGCCCGGCCTCGATGACCGACAGGGTGACGGGGTCAAGCAGGCTCACAGCGCCACCTCGATCAGCAGATTTCCATCGGCATCGGTCTGCGCGCTGTCGCCCGGGCCGAGCAGCACGGTGGTGTCCATCTGCTCGACAATCGCGGGGCCGTCGAGCCGGTCGGGCACAGCCTCGCGCTGCCAGACCGGGGTGTCGAGCCAGCCCGTGTCAAACCAGACCCGGCGCGTCTTGGGCTGGGCCGGGGCACGGGTGATGAGGGTGGAGAGGTCCACATCCGGGCGCTGGCCGACCACGCTGGTCAGAAGATTGATCAAGGCCGGGCGGATCTCGGGCAGGCTGACGCGAAAGCGCGCCTCATAGGCGGCCTCGAACAATGCCTGCAGGCGTGCGCGGTCGGGGGCGGCGTCGGGAAGGGCGACATGCAAAAGATGGGTTTGGCCGATAAACTGCATCTCGGCGGCATGGGTGACGGTGATCGTCTCGACCCCCGCGGTTTCGGCCGCGATCACGCGCCGCCCCTCGGCCTCGTGCCGGGCAAGGATCTGCGCCACCAGATCCTCATCGAGCAGATCGAGCGGGCGGTTGACCGAATGCACGAAATCCTGCCGGAAATCGGCGACCACGCAGCCAAGCGCATTGGTCAGCCCTGGGCGGGCCGGCACCAGCACCTGCGGCACGCCCAGCTCGCGCGCCAGATCGACCGCATGAAGCGGGCCGGCGCCGCCAAAGGCAAACAGCGCGAAATCC
>JBCBKN010000367.1:0-4659 GCA_038521775.1 Pseudomonadota bacterium
AATGGCACGGCGGATCCGGTGCAGTGACCTCCCGGGATTTTGCCCCGCCGTGTACCGGGCCGGAATTTGCCGGGCCGGCGCCCCCTCTCGGACCGGACCTCTCCGGTGGAGAGCGGAACCCTAGGCGACCTGCGCATTCAGGCTAGGGGCGGTACGGGCCGGGGGCCATTCCATCGCGCTGGCGCGCGGCCGATTGCCGGGGCTTTGTCTGCCAGCTGGGCAGGTTTCGCGCCTATGCTGAAACTTTGGGCGCTACGGCACATGCGCGGTCAGCCGCATCGCCAGCGCCGGCCAAGGCGGGCCGGCGAGCCAGCCCATGAAGGCGGCCCGGAACGCCGCCGCATCCGGTGCCGGGGCAAGCCCGCTGCGGAACCAGTACCAGACCTGGCATTCGGGCGCCCCGGCGATCGAGGGGTTTACATATGCACAGCCCAGATAGGCGCCTTCCGGGTCCTCGATGATCCAGGCAAAGGAGCGGCGGGCCTGAAACTCGCGCTGATGCCAGGCAAGATCGATGAGATCGGCCTCACGGGTGAGGCCCGCGGGCCAGCCGCCATCGCCGATCGCCGACAGCGCCTCGGCGCTTTCCATCACCGCGCGGTAATCCTCATCGAGATCGTCGATGGTCAGCCAGCGCAGCCGGAACGCGCCCAGGGCAACCTCGCGCGGGATCTCGCGATCGGCAAAGGCCGGGTGCGGCAGCATTCACTCGGCCGCGTCAACGGGGGCCTTTGCTGGGTCGATCACCTTGGCCCGGCGCGCAAAGGGGCTCTCCTCGGGGATCTCGAATTCGAAGGTCAACAGCCCCTTTTCGCGCAGATCGGCAATGTAGCGAAAGGCCCCGGCCGTCATTCGCATCAGATGCTCGCCCGCCTTGATGGGGGGGTATTTCGCTGCCGTCTCAGGGGTGCGGAACGTCTCCAGCGGCTCAATCACCGCGTGATAGTCGAGCCCGAAGAAAAGCGGCATCGAGTAGCGCTCGCGCCCGATATTGACCACGCGGTGCTGGGTGGATTTGAACCGCCCGCCCGACCAGGTTTCGAAGATATCGCCGATATTGACGATGAAGCAGCCCGGGATCGGCGGCGCCTCGATCCAGTAGTCCTCGGCATTCATCACCTGCAGGCCCGGCCCGCCCTGGGCGAGGATCGTGAAGCACTCGAAATCCGAATGCGGGTCGATGCCGGCAATATCCTTGGTCGCCGGCATGTCATTGGGCACATAGCGCAGAAGCCGCAGCTGCGAGGTGGGGCAGGTGATGTGGCGGCGCAGCTCGGCGACATCGACATCGAGCGCCATGGCCAGAGCCGCCAAGAGCCGCTGGCCCAGCGCAAAGATCGCGTCGTAATAGCCCGACACCGTGTCGCGCCAGCCGGGCAAATCGGGCCAGACATTGGGGCCCGTCATCCGCCATTCGGCCAGATAGTCGGGGTGGTCGGCCGGCGCCTCGAAGCTCAGATCGAAGGCCTCGTTGAAACTGATCCGCTTGGGAAAGCTCGAGCCGTTCTCCTCAAACGGCACATAGCCGCGATGATTGGTCGAGAACCCGCACCAGGAGCGCATTTTGAAGCGGCGCGGCATCTCGTGGAACTGGCGCGAGGCGGCAAAGGCCGCATCGATCTGCTCCTGTGGGACGCCGTGATTGGTGATGTAGAAGAACCCGCTTTCGCGTGCCGCAACATCCAGCGCATCGGCCACGGCGCGATGGCCGGCCGGGTCGTCGCCGAGCAGCGGGGCCAGATCGATCACCGGCAGCGCCGCATCGTCAACGGTCAGGGCATGCTGATCCTTGGTACCGTCTGGGCTGCCATCGGGGGTGCCATCGGCCGCCGCTGTCTCCACGTCTGTTTTGCCGCTCCTCGCCATGTCTGTGTTCCCGAATCATGTTTGCGGTCGCGCCATTGAGCGTTCTCGACGCATTTGGGTCAAGTTGACTGTTTTTTCGGCAGATACCCACCCGATGGCGCCAAAAATATCAGCATGCTCAGGCAGGGGGGCGCTGAACCTGGCGCAGGTGCTTTCTGGCCCGGCATGCGGTGATCAAGATATGCGCGCAGAGAGAATGGGGACCTTGCAATGAGCACCACCAAAAACGTCATCTCGCGGCGTGGCCTTTTGAAGCGCGGCGCCGCGCTGGGCGGGCTGGCCGCCTCGGCCGCCGTGCTGGGCGCACCGGCGCTGGCCCAAAGCCGCAGCCTGAAGGTCGGCTCCTATGGCGGGTATTTCGAGAACAGCTTCAAGGAGCATGTGTACCCGGAATTCACCAAGGCCACGGGCATCGAGGTTGAGAGCGTCACCCAGCCCAACGGAACCGACTGGCTGGTGACCATGCAGCAGGCCGCCGCTGCAGGCAGCGTGCCGGCCGATCTGTCGCTTTACGGCCGCACCACGATGATCAAGGCCAGCCGCATCGGCGGGCTGCTCAAACCGCTCGACGTCTCGGCAATGGCGCCGGCAACCGGGCTCGACCCCTATTTCCTCTATGAGGACGGCACGGGGGTGATCGGGGTCGGCGCGATGGCCTGGTTCACCGCGATGGTCGTGAACCCCAATGAGGTTGCCGCGCCGGCGAGCTGGGCCGAGTTCTGGGACAGCGAGACCTACGAATCGAGCCTGGGCCTGTCTAAGAACTTCAACGCCGCCTTCCTCGACATCGTGGCGGCCACCTTCTTTGAGGGCACCTCGACGCTGGACAGCGAGGAAGGGATCCTCGCCTGCATCGAGAAAACCCGCGAGATCAAGCCCAATGTCGCGATCTGGTGGTCGGCCGAAAGCCAGATGGAACAGGCGATGAAGAACGAGGATGTGATCGGCGGGATGTATTATCACGACGTCGCCACGCTGATGGCGGCCGAGGGCTTCCCCATCCAGTCGGTCTTCCCCAAGGAAGGCAATCCTCGCGATTATGGCTCCTGGTGCCTTGCCGAGGGGTCCGAGAAGCTGGCCGAAGCGCAGGAATTCATCTCGTTCTCCTCCGATCCCGCAACCCAGGCGCTGATGAGCCGCAAGATCGGCACAGCGCCTCTCCGCGACGACACCGATCTGTCGGCCGAGGAGTTCGCCGGCGTCTCCGGGACCCCGGCCATCGTGCTCAATTACGAGGCCTATCTGGATCGCGAGACCTTCATCAAGGACAGCTGGGACCAGATGCTGGCGACGAGCTGAGCCTTGGCCGAGATCCGACTGCGCGGCATTGCCAAACGCTTCGCCGGCGGGGTGACCGCCGTGCAGCCAACCGATCTCGACTTTCCGGGCGGCGCGCTCACCGCGCTGCTGGGGCCGTCGGGATGCGGCAAGACCACGCTGCTGCGGATGATTGCGGGTCTCGAAGCGCCCAGCCAGGGCGTGATTGAACTCGGCGGGTCCGACATCACGGACCGGCCGGCCCATGAGCGGCGCTTTGGCATGGTGTTCCAGTCCTTCGCCCTTTTTCCGCATCTCAACGTCGCCGACAATGTCGCCTATTCGCTGGCCGTGTCGGGAATGGCGCGCAGCGACCGCCGCTCACGCGCCGATGCCCTGCTCGATCTGGTGCAGCTGTCGGGCTATGGCGACCGGCGTATCGGCGCGCTGTCGGGCGGGCAGAGACAACGCGTGGCAATCGCGCGCGCACTGGCGCAGGAGCCGCAGGTCTTCCTGCTCGATGAGCCGATGTCCGCGCTTGATGCCAAACTGCGCGAGGGCATGCAGGTTGAGCTGCGCATGCTGCAGCAGCGGCTGGGCATCACTACGGTGGTCGTGACCCATGACCAGCGCGAGGCGATGACCATGGCCGACCGCATCGTGGTGATGTCGCAGGGGCGGGTCGAGCAAACCGGCTCGCCCGACGACATCTATCACCGCCCGGCCAATGCCTTTGTCGCCGATTTCATCGGACGGGCGAATTTCTTTGAAGCGATCGTGCAGGATGGCGGCGTGTGGGTGGCAGGCCCAGGCGGCGAGACTGTCGCGCTGGCGGTCGATCCGGCCCCCGCCTTTGTGCCCGGCGCGCCGGTGACGCTTGCCATTCGGCCCGAACGCGCCTGTCTCGACGAGCCATGCGTGCCGGGCCAGCACACAAATCGGATGAAGGCGCAAGTGACCTTTTTGCGCGATGTCGGCTCGACCCGCGACATTCACCTCGACACGCCCATCGGCCCGGTGATCGTCGAATATGCCGCGGGCGAGAACAAGCGCAGCTATGCTTTGGGCGAAACCGTCGATCTCGACCTGCCGGCCTCGGCCCTGCATGTCTTCTCCAAGCCGGCAGAGCGCAATGCGGCGTAACCTGGCGAAGCGGCCCATCCTGGCAGTGCGGCGTAATCTCATAACGCGCCGTAATCTGTCAGTGCGGCGTAACTTGGCAATGCGGGGTCACCCGGCACCCCACCCGACACTTTACCCGGCATGGCGCAGCGCGCGACGGGCCGAGCCCGGGTCGGGCAGGCCCTGCCCGGCCTTGCCGTGAACATGGCCGATGCACCCGCCGCCCGGCTTGACGCCTCCGCGCCTGCCGCGGCGCCGGCGCCCCAGGCCCAGACCCGGGCGCAGGGGTCGGGGTCGACACAGAGTGCCACGCCCTCCACCGCCTGGCTGGGCTCGCGGCTCGCGCTCGGGCTGCTCATCGCGCTGATCTGCGTGGTGCCCTTCGTGCTGGTGCTCATCATCAGCCTTGGCAAC
>JBCBKN010000368.1:0-4646 GCA_038521775.1 Pseudomonadota bacterium
CATCTGCTCCATGTCGGACATGGTGATGATGTTGGTCTCGCGCTTGCGGGCCTCTTTGACCGCCGGGCGTGGCACCTGCCAGCCGCCAATGCCCACCTGCACGAGGTTTTTCGCCGGTACGTTAGGCAGGTTCGTGGAGTGGAACCATGGCGTGGTGTGCATCCGCTCATCGAGATCCTTTTCCTGGATGTCGGCATGCCGGTCGAAATGCACGATCCCGATGGTCTTTGAGGTGCATTCGGCAATCCCCCGCACGCAGGGAAAGCCGATGGAATGATCCCCCCCGATGATGATCGGCAGGCTGCCCGAGGAGAAGACATGGCTCACCGCCCGGCTGATCTGATCGAAGGTCTTTTCGATATTGCCGGGGATGGTGAAGATGTCGCCGGCATCGCAGAGGCTCATCTGCTCGCGCAGATCGATCCCCATCTCGTAGTTGTAGGGCGTGTAAAGCGCCGAGATCTTCCGCACCCCCTGCGGGCCGAACCGCGTGCCGGGCCGATAGGTGGTGCCCCCGTCGAAAGGCGCGCCCAGCACGGTGGCATCGTAATTGCCCACCTCGGTCACATCTTCGGTATAGGGCGCCTTGAGGAAGGTGTTGATGCCGGCGTAATGCGGCAGCTCGCCCCGCGCAAAGGTGGGGATCGAACGGTCCTCGATGCTGTCGGCGGCGGTGAGGCCCATGCGCAGCGCCCAGGCCTTTTCCTTCTCCCATTCCGCATCCGGGATATCGGCCTCGGCCCGCGCGGCCTTCCAGCCCGCAAGCTTGGTAAGGTCCGGGTGATGGAACCGCCGGTCCGGGGCGCGCAAATCGCGTGGGTGGCGAGACCGGGTGCGGCGCTCAAAAAATGGGACCATGTTCGTCTCCGATACCATGGGCGAAGCCCTCCCTTCTTAACTGGCGAACGCGCGCCGGCCGGTCAAATCGCCAGCCTCTCGATCTCGCTCTGACGCCAGTTTTGGATTTGGCCGAACGTCTCGATGTCGTCGCACAGGGCAAACCGCCCAAACGCGTCATCGATCGGATCCCCCTTCTCATCAATAAGCAGGCTGTCACCGTGAGCGACGCCAACGAACCGTGCGATCTTTATCTCACGAGCGTCGGGATCAAGCGTCTCATCGAACCGCTGAGAGGGATCCTCAACCGTGCAACGAGCGACAGGCTTGGTTGGCTCGGTCATCCGCGCACAGTCCAGAGATGTGCATGCTTGGGGCCCAATTTCATGCGCCTCCATGAGTGTTCGCCTCTCCCCCGCGCTCGGGCCGAGCGGCGGCGTGGGCGGGTGGGTGGGAGCCGTCGGTCGGGCGGAGCGCGGGGGAGAGCTTTTGGAAGGGAATGCCGCCATCGCGGGCGTCGAAATCATAGGTGATGGTCGCGCCATAGGCATCGGGTTTCTGCGGGTCCCAGTGGCGTTTGTCGAACACCACCACCCGGTCGGCCAGCTTGAAGCCCTCGGCCAGATCATGTGTGACCATGAAGACCGTCATGCCGGTTTGGGCCCGTTGCTCGGCCAGAAAATCATGCATCGAGAGCCGTGTGCCGGGGTCGAGCGCGCCAAAGGGCTCGTCGAGGAGCAGCACCCGTGGCTTGGCCGCCAGCGCCTGGGCGATGGCCAGGCGTTGCTGCATTCCACCCGACAGCGCTGCGGGATAGGCCTTTGCCACGGCACCCAGCCCGATGCGGTAGAGCGTTTCCTCGGCCCGGACGCGGGCGGCGCGGCGGGCAGCACCAAAGAGCCGGCCCAAGGGGCGCGACAGCCCCTCGGCGGCCACCAGGTTGTCGCGCACGCTCATATGGGGAAAGACCGAATAGCGCTGGAACACCACCCCGCGGTCGCGCCCCGGTTCGCGCGCGGGCGGGGCGCCGGCGATGCGGATCTCGCCGCGCATGGGGGTTTCCTGGGCCAGGAGCAGCCGCAGGAAGGTCGACTTCCCGCAGCCCGAGGCGCCGACGATCGAGATGAACGCGCCCTCTTCGACCTCCAGCGAAACCCCCTCCAGGATCGGGCGGGTGCCATAGCTTTGAAAGACATTGTCGACGGTGACAAAGCTCATGGCCCGACCCTCATCGCGCCGCCTCGCCGGCCCAGGAGAACAGGAAGGCAGAGATCCGGCGCAGACTGAAATCGATGAACACGGCAAGGACGGTGATCCACGCGACATAGACCAGGATGATGTCCATCGCCAGATAGCGCCGCACCAGAAAGATGCGGTAGCCGAGGCCGGATTCCGAGGCGACCGCCTCGGCGGCGATCAGGAACAGCCAGGCGGGCCCAAGGCCCAGCCGCACCGCCGTGAACAGCCGGGGCAGGATCTGCGGCAGCACCACGCTCAGCGCGATGGCCAGGGTCGATGCGCCCAGCGTTTGGGCCTTGACGATCATCTCCACGGGGATCTCGCGCACCCGCAGGGCCAGATCGCGGGTCATGATGGGGGCAATGCCGATGATGATCAGGGCGACCTTGGACGCCTCGCCAATCCCCAAAGTGATGAAGAGGATCGGCAACAGGGCCAAGGGCGGGATCATGGAAAGGACGCCCACAAAGGGCTCCAACCCCGCTCGAACCAGCGGGATCAATCCGATGATCAGCCCGAGCACCAGCGCAATAAGTGCGGCAAGCGCCACACCCAGCCGCAACCGCTGAATACTGTCGATCGTGTCGTCCAAGATCAAAATCCGGCCCGAGCGCCGGTCGGGCTCGGTGAACAGCCGATGGGCCGTGGCCACGATCTGGCCCGGGGCGGGCAGCAGCTTGTCGCGCGGGTTCTCGGCCCGCCGGATGTCCGAGGCGACGGAATAGACCAAAATCACCGCCAGGAACGGCAGCAGAACGAGGGCGACCGCCAAGAGCCGCCCCGGTTTTCGGTTGATCAGCCGCATGGGGTCGCGGGGTGTTAAAGCGCGCCGTCGGCGGCCATCTGCATGAAGGTCACGTCAAAGCGGAAGGTGACATTGTCGGGGTCGCCCGTCACCTCGCCACCCGGATAGGCCACACCGACGAAATCGGCGCTCGGCGCGCCTTCGCCCAAGATCCCCTTGTCAAAGAGAAACTCGGCCACGGTCACCATGGTCTCGGGCAAGGTTTCGCTTTGGGCAAAGACCACTGCATCGGCGGGCGCCCAGAACATCTCGGTTGAGGCAAGCTGTGCCTGATAGCCGGCCAGATCGGTGCCCGATGCCTCGGCCATGGCGGTCAGCGCCTCGGTGTCGCCGGCCAGCATCAGGCCCATCACCTCGTACCAGGCCCCCACAAGCGCCTTGCCGAAATCGGGGTTGGCGGCCAGCGTCTCGGTGTTGACGACCATCAGATCGATGATCTCGCCGGGGATGTCGGCACTGTCGAACAGCTTGGAGGCGCCGGGATCTTCCAGAATGGTCGAGACCAGCGGGTTCCAGGTCACCACCGCACCCACATCATCGGTGGCAAAGGCCGCGATCATATCGGCATCCGAGGTGTTGATGACGGCCGAAAGGTCGGCCTCCTTCATGCCCACGCTGTCGAGCGCCCGCGCGAGCAGGTAATGCGAGACCGAGAGCTCCACCAGATTGACCGGCTTGCCGGCAAGGGCCGCGATATCGCCATCGCCCTTCACGATCAGCGCATCATTGCCGTTGGAAAAATCCCCCACGATCAGCGCGGTGGTGTCGACCCCGCCGCCGGCCGGGATCGACAGAGTGTCCATATTCGTCGCCGTCACCCCGTCGAATTCGCCGGCGGTGTAAAGGTTGATGCTTTCGACATAATCGTTGATCTGCACGATCTCGACATCGATGCCGTATTTGGCGGCCCATTTGTCCATGATGCCGCTGTCCTCAAGATACCCCCAGGGCATCCAGCCGACATAGATCGACCAGGCGACGCGAAACTCGGTTTTTTCCTGCGCAAGGGCAGGGGTGGCGAGGGCCAGCGCGGCTGTGGCGGCCAGCAGATGCTTGAGCATGATCGTCTCCCATCCCGTCGTTCCGCCCCAATGCACCCCAGATGCCGGCGGCGGAACGTCAGAATGGCACGGCGGATCCGGTGCAGTGACCTCCCGGGATTTTGCCCCGCCGTGTACCGGGCCGGAATTTGCCGGGCCGGCGCCCCCTCTCGGACCGGACCTCTCCGGTGGAGAGCGGAACCCTAGGCGACCTGCGCGTTCAGGCTAGGGGCGGTAAGGGCGGGGGGCCATTCCATCGCGCTGGCGCGCGGCCGATTGCCGGGGCTTTGTCTGCCATCTGGGCAGGTTTCGCGCCTATGCTGAAACTTTGGGCGCTATGGCACATGCACGGTCAGCCGCATCTCCAGCGCCGGCCAGGGCGGACCGGCGAGCCAGCCCATGAAGGCGGCCCGGAACGCCGCCGCATCCGGCGCGGGGGCAAGCCCGGTGCGAAACCAGTACCAGACCTGGCATTCGGGCGCCCCGGCAATGGAGGGGTTAACATAGGCACAGCCCAGATAGGCGCCTTCCGGGTCCTCGATGATCCAGGCAAAGGAGCGCCGCGCCTGAAACTCGCGCTGATGCCAGGCAAGATCGATGAGATCGGCCTCACGGGTGAGGCCCGAGGGCCAGCCGCCATCGCCGATCGCCGACAGCGCCTCGGCGCTTTCCATCACCGCGCGGTAATCCTCATCGAGATCGTCGATGGTCAGCCAGCGCAGCCG
>JBCBKN010000369.1:0-4600 GCA_038521775.1 Pseudomonadota bacterium
GGCGCTGCTGCATGAGCTGCGGGGCACGGCCGAGCCACCGCTGCCGGATCTGCTGGCCCGGCTCGCGCCGGTCGATCTGGTGCTGGTCGAGGGCTACAAGCACGCCCCGCACCCCAAGATCGAGGTCTGGCGGGGCGGCGAGGCGCCGATCGCACTGACCGAACCCTCGGTGCGGGCCGTGGCCAGCCCCAACCCGCCGCCCAGCATCGCCTGCCCCTGGCTGCAGCTCGACGACACCGAGGCCATCGCCGCCTTCATCCTGCGCGAAACAGGGCTGGGCTAGGCCTGCACGCGCGTTGGGTCGGGCAGACGGAGCCCAAAGAAGGTTGTGACCCGCAAAAGATCGGGGCGCGGGGTCAGTGCCGGGACCGGGTCACTCGGATGTCTCGGATGGCTCCGCCGAGGTGATGCCGAGCGGTTCGGGCAGGTCAAACACCCCATGCACCCGTGCCAGCAGCATGAAGGCGCGTCCGGTACGGGTGCCGGAAAGCGCGTGGATCTCCACATCGCGCGCCTCTTCGGCCATCCGGCGCAGCACCGGTTCGAACCGGCGTATGAAATGCAGCGTGGAATCCCGGAAGACCGGATCGGTCTTGAGCCGTCCGCGGACCAGCGCCAGGGCCGCCTCATCCTCGATCGCGGCCAGGGCCCGGACCTTTTCGCCCCGCTCGCCGGCGGCAAACGCAATCCAGGCCTCGGGCGGCACATCCTCGGGGATCAGATCATCCATATAGATCCCGTCCTGGGAGAGGAGCGTCAGCACATCCTCGGCGGCCTGCACGCATTCGCCCAATTGCCGGTCCCGTCGGGCGTTGCGAAGCGCCCGGAACCCCTCGCGGTCATCGGGATCGCGCGGAAACGCGAGGGCGCGCAGGATCTGCGTCCAATCGAGCGGCGGCAGGTCCGGCAGATCGGCCTGTGACAGGGGCAGGCCCGGCTGATCGCTGTCGGCGGCGCGCGCCTGGCTCGCCTGATAGCGCCGCAGCCGCACCAGATCATCGTCGATCTCGCGGCGCTCCAACAGCGCCACCAGCGCGCGCTCGGAATTCTGCTGCTGATGCTCGATGCGCAACAAAAGCTCGGCAAGGGCTGTGCGTTCCTCATCGGCTGTGCCCAGGGTGCGGGCCTCCAGCCGGGTGAGAGTGCCCTGGATCTCGTCGCGCTCGGCCGCCGCGGCCACCCGCTCGGCCCGAAGGCGGCGATTGTCCGTGGCAACGGCGGCGGCCTTGTCCTCCATCCGCTTGAGCGCATCGCGCAGCTCTTCACGCTCACGCTGGGTCGAGGCGCGCTCCTCCTTCAAAAGCTCCCGGGCTTCGACGGCGGCCGCAGCCCGCTCCTCCATGCGCAGCAGCGCCGCGCGGATCTCGTCGCGCTCGACCGCAGCGGTTGCCTGCTCGGCGGTCAGGATCTCCACGCCCGGACGTGCCGCCTCCAGCCGCTCGACCGTGGCGCGCAGCTCCTCCTGCATCGCAGCGGCGGCCGCGAGCGCCGATTTGAGCGCCTCGGCATCCTCCTGCGACCGCTCGCCCGCCGCGGCGAGCTTGTCGACCGCAGCGCGGATTTCGACCAGATCCTGGGCCGTGGTCTGGCGCGCGGCCTCGATCAGCGCGGCGGCCAGATCCTCGGTGTTGAACCCGCCCGGAAAGGCCGCGTCCGGCGCTGTGGTGGGGGCATGCACCGGCGCCTCTTCAGTGGAACGCTCCGCGGCATGGGCGGCCGCCCGGTCGAGTGCGGCAAGCCCCGCTTCAAGCCGGCGCGAAAGGGCGATCAGCCAGGCAACCAGCAGGAACACGACCGGCGGCGCGAGCACCGCAAGACCCAGCAGCAGCAATTCGGCCAGCAAAAGCGGCCGCGGCGCGCCGCCGAACACCCCGTAAAACCCAAGCCCATAGGCGAGCATGACCACCGCCCAGGCGAGGCCCGCGATGGCTGCAACGCGCCCCACCGGACCGGCTGGTGCTATCCGCTCAAACGAGCGCTGTAGGCTGCCCCCAGACATTGCCCAACTCCACCCTACTCCCCAGGGCCGCGCCGAGACATTGCCCGACCGGCCCGCATGTTGCGCATACCAATTGCGCGGTCGGTCTCGGCTCAGCCGTAGCGCACTGCCACAATCTCGTAGCTGCGCGTTCCGCCAGGCGTGCGCACCTCGACGCTGTCACCCTCTTCTTTGCCGATCAGCGCCCTGGCAAGGGGCGATTTCATGTTGAGCCGGCCGGCCTCGATATCGGCCTCATACTCACCAACGATCTGATAGGATTTTTCCTCTTCGGTGTCTTCATCGACAAGATCGACGGTCGCGCCGAATTTGATCGGCCCGGAGAGCTTGGCAATGTCGATCACCTCCGCAAGCCCAATGACCGCCTCCAGCTCCTTGATCCGACCCTCGATAAAGCCCTGTTTCTCGCGCGCCGAATGATATTCGGCATTCTCGGACAGGTCGCCATGCTCGCGCGCTTCGGCGATCGCCCGGATGATGGCCGGGCGCTCCTCGCTCTTGAGCTTTTTGAGTTCACGGTCGAGCTGATCAAAGCCACGACGGGTCAGCGGTATCTTTTCCACTCGATCTTATCCGTCCCATCCACTGCACGGCGCAGGACGACGAGGTCGCAGCGCCGGCCCCTCTCCAAACGCCTGTCCCATTGTGCCGACACTAGTGGAAGCCTTCGCGGCGATGCAAGGGGCTCGCGTCATAGGGATGTTGGCCCCAGAGGGCTCGCCCGACCCGCTGAAGGGCGCTTTCGGGCCCGAAACGCGGCAGATCCGTCGCGCGGCTGGCCAAAATTGGCGATTTGTGGCATCAGGCGGCCGGCGCTCAACGAAGCGCGAACTGGGAGGTACCGAAGATGAAGGGTTTTTTGGCGGCCGGCGCAATGCTGGTGGGCATGGGCGGCGTGGCCCTGGCGGACACGCCGATTGCGGGCATTGCCGGGCTGACGGTCAGCCCCGACGGCACGACCGTGCTTGCGGCCGGGGGCAACCGGGTGATCTACGAGCTCGACGCGACCAGCATGGAGGTCGAAGCCCGGCATTGGGTGGAGGTGGCCCCGGTCTGGATCCGCTACAGCGCTGATGGCGCGCTGGTTTTCATGCGCGACACGCAAGGCGAGCTGATTGCCTATGACGCTGAGGGCTTTACCGAGCAATGGCGCGTGAGCCCCACCGAAGATGCCGATTATGCAACCGATGCCGACCATCTGGTCTTTGCCATCCGCCAGCGCCGCGAGATCATCATCGGGGTGCTTGAGGCCGCCACGACCGAAACCGTGGCAAGCTTCAATCTGGGCGAAATGCGCGTGGCCGAAATTGCGATCAGCCCCGATGGCACGCGCATTGCGGTGCTGGGCGCGGGCGACAAGCTGGAGAGCGAGGAGCGCAAATCGCCGCCCTCCGAGCTGCGCGGGCTGGACCGCGAGCTTTTTGCCCAGGAGAACGACCAGCGCGGCGCACGCATCGTGATGATCGACGTGCCCTCGGGCGAGATCACCACTGTCGACAGCTGGTATACCGGCAAGAACACCAAGGGCATGGCCTTTGCCGGTGAGGATGCCATCGTGCTGGCCTATGGTCTCAATGTGGCGCGCATTGCCCCGGACGGCACGGTGTCGCTTCTGGAAACCGGAGCGCGGTTTCATTACGGCGCGATGCTGAGCCTGGACCAGAGCCGGCTCATCTCGGGCTCGCTGGCCCAGTTCAACATCAAGACCCTGGAGCAGGCCGGCTCACGCGAGGTGGATCTGCCCGAGCGGCTGCCCGGCTGGCCCGAATATCTGGTGAGCTTTGTCGAGCTGCCCGATGGTCGCATCCTTGCGGGCACATCGGCCTCGCGCATTGTCGAGATCTCGGCCGATCTGAACAGCATCACCGGGCACCCGGTCTACTGACGCCGCGACAGCCGGGCGCGTCTGCGGCCGGCTGCGTCCCCGTTTCGTCTTGATGCCCGCCCGGGGCTTTGTTTATCTGCCCCGCGGTTAGGGCGGAGACGGCAGATGAGCGGCATTGAGCGCGAGGCGATGGAATACGACGTGGTGATCGTCGGGGGCGGTCCGGCGGGGCTGTCGGCCGCGATCCGCCTCAAGCAGATCAATCCGGACCTGTCGGTGGTCCTGCTGGAAAAGGGCTCCGAGATCGGCGCCCATATCCTGTCGGGCGCGGTGCTCGACCCGATCGGGCTCGACAAGCTGCTGCCCGACTGGCGCGATCGGGGCGGACCCGTCAAGACCGAGGTCACAGAAGACCTTTTCATGGTGCTGGGCGCGGCCGGCCAGATCCGCATTCCCACCTGGCCCATGCCGCCGATGCTGAACAATCACGGCAAATACATCGTCTCGATGGCCAATGTCTGCCGCTGGCTGGCCGAGATTGCCGAGGAGCTGGGGGTCGAGGTCTTCCCCGGCATGGCCTGTTCCGAGCTGGTCATGGGCGAACAGGGTCAGGTCACCGGCGTGGTCGCTGGCGAGATGGGGCTGAGCAAGGATGGAAGCCCCGGCCCCTCTTACGAGCCGGGCATGGAGCTTTTGGGCAAATATGTGCTGCTGGCCGAAGGCGTCCGCGGCTCGCTGTCAAAACAGGCGATCGCCCAGTTCGGGCTCGACAAGAA
>JBCBKN010000370.1:0-4591 GCA_038521775.1 Pseudomonadota bacterium
CCCCGCCCGGTCGAACCGCACAAACCCGTCGATATAGGCGATGACATGGGTTGCCGCGTCAGATGTCAGAACCTGCTCGCCCGGGTTTGTGTCGGGATAATCGAACCCGACCAAAGGCGGGCCAGGCTTTCGATAATAGGCGTTCCATTTCTCGGCCTCGGCCAGCTGACGCACATCCGGCGGGTAGGCATAGGCGACCTTGAGCCCCGCACGCAATGCGGCCGGATCGGGCTGCGGGTCGGCCGGCGTCAGCCGCAGGCCCTGGGCCAGTGCAGCACCCGCACACACGCATATCACGGCAAGCGCCGACAAGATCCTTTGGACAGCGCGCATCGGCCCTCCCCCCGTCGCTGATCTTCATTGCGTGGGATCCTAGTCGCGCCCTCCCGGTGCGGGCAAGGCATCGCTCTCCGCGCCCGCCACCCCCCGCCGGGTTTTTCATCAGACCCACCGCTCAGGCCTCCCGGCGCGCGTCTTCCGGGGGCATGTCCGTGCAGAGCTCTGTGCCGCATCCCGCAACCGATGGCGTGAGCCGGGCCATGACATCGAACCGCCCGATCGAGCCGCAGCGCGGGCATTCCAGCGCGCTCACCAGATCCACAAGGGTGGTCCCGGCCGGGATCTTGGGGATCCAGCATGCCAGATCGATGTCGCGGCGCTGCCGGCATTGCAGGCAGGCACAGCTCAGGGTGTAGGCCCAGAAGGTTCCAACTCTCTCCATGACGCGATGTCCTTCTCTCAAACGGTCGACAGGCGGGCTACGCAAAACAGGGCAGGCAAGAGGTCACGCGGCCGGGCGCGGCGCGTCGGTCAGGCCAGGCGCCCGACCAGCAGGATCACAATTGCAAGAAAGGCCGCGAGGATTGCGCAGTCGACAAGCGTGCCAAAGCTGCCATGCGTGAGCCCGCGGCGCAGAAAGCCCGGCATGCGCAGCAACGCACAGCGCCCGCCCGCGGGGCGCCGCCATCCAACGCCCGGCCAGGGCAAAGGCGCGCAAAGGTCGGGCGACAGCGCGCAGAGCGCCGCGCCCGGAGGGGCGAGGTCGGATCCGATCCGACTCTCAGAAAAAGTCATAAGCCACCCGATCAACACACACACGTCGAGGGCTCAGCACGCGCACCGGCCAAACCGATGCTGCGTTAACCATTTGCCAGCCCCCGTTAACAAGACGTTACCTTTTTGCGCAGGTCATGGCAATCGATGCGACCACAAATGGTTACGCATGTCACAGAAATAAGGCTTGAAAAACGGTGCCTTGGCCTACCATCGAGGGTGCCTATGCCAAATCACAACCGCAGGAGGACCCATGACCGATGCATCACTGACCCGACGTGGATTGTTTGCCGCCGCTGGCGCCGCGGGCGCAGCTGCAGCCCTCGCGCCCATGGCGGGTCTTGCCGCTACGCCCATGCAGGGCGCCCACCTGCCGACCTATCGGCGCTTCAAGCTGGGCGCGTTCGAGGTCACGGCGCTGGTCGATGGGACCGCCCCGCGCGATGCGCCCGAGACGATCTTCGGCATCGATCAGGACCCGGCCGATGTCGCCGCGCTGTTGGAAGACAGTCTCCTGCCCACCGACAAGGCCATGTTCTACTTCACCCCCACGGTTGTGAACACGGGCAGCCAGGTGCTGCTCTTTGACACCGGGCTGGGGGCCGGCGCGCGCGCCGGTGGCTTGGGCCGCACGCGGGCGCTTCTGGCCGAAACCGGCATTGCGCCCGAGGCGGTGGACACGGTGGTTCTGACCCATTTCCACCCCGACCATATCGGCGGCCTGATGGAAGACGGCGCCCCGGCCTTCCCCAACGCGCAATATGTGACGGCCGCGGCGGAGTATGATTTCTGGTCGCCCGAAGAGCGGCTGAGCGGCCCGACCGAGCGTGTTGCGAAACTGACCGCGTCCAACGTGGTTCCGCTGGCCGACAAGATAAGCTTCATCACACCGGGCGACAGCATCGCCTCGGGCATCGACACGATCGATGCATCGGGCCACACGCCCGGCCACACCGCCGTGCATCTTGAAAGCGAGGGCCAGCGGCTGATGATCGTGGCAGACACGGCGGCGCATTACATCGTGTCGCTGCAGCGCCCGGATTGGCATTTGCTGTTTGACATGGACAAGGAAAAGGCAGCGGCAACCCGCAAGCAGATCTTTGGGATGATCGCGGCCGACAAGATCCCCTTCATCGGCTATCACATGCCCTCGGTCGGGTTCATCGAACCCTCGGGCGATGCGTTCCGCTTTGTTGCGGCCACCTATCAGCTCGATCTCTGAGCGATCCCTCTAGGTGGGGGCTGCGCGCCCCCATCTGTCCACCCATACTCCGACGCGGCGCCGTTACGCCCAGCCCTGCAGCTCGCGCTGCAAAATGGCCTCCATCATGTCGATATGATCGGGGCTGTCGTTCAGGCAGGGAACATAGGTGAAGCTCTCGCCGCCCGCTTCCTCAAAGCTCTCGGCAATCTCGCCCTGGATCTCCTCCAGCGTCTCGACACAATCCGATGAGAAGGCCGGGGCGATCACCGCGATGCGCTTTTTGCCGGTCTCGGCCAGCCGCGCCACCTCCTCGACCGTATAGGGCTGCAGCCATTCTTCCGGGCCAAAGCGCGACTGAAAGGTGGTGATCACCTCTTCGGCCGGCCAGCCCAGACGCTCGCGCAACAGCCGCGTCGTCTTCTGGCACTGGCAATGATAGGGGTCGCCCTCCATCAGATAGCGCTTGGGCACGCCGTGATAGGAGGTCACCAGCACATCGGGCCGCTGGTCGAGCCCGGCATAGGCGGTCTCCACCGACCGGGCCAGCGCCTCGATATAGGCAGGATCGGCATAATAGGGCGGCACGGTGCGGATCGAGGGCTGCCAGTTGAGCTTCATGAGCGTGCGGAACGCCTGATCGCAGGCGGTGCCGGTGGTCGCGCCCGAATATTGCGGATAGAGCGGGAAGAGAAGGATGCGCGCGCAGCCCTCGGCCTGCAGGCGCCGGATCGCGCTGTCGGTCGACGGGTTGCCATAGCGCATGCAGAAATCAACCCGCACACGCTCGCCAAAACGCGCCGCCATGCGCTCGGCCACCGCTTCGGTCTGGCTGCGCGTGGTGGTCAGAAGCGGGCTTTCATCGCGCTCCTTGTTCCAGATCAGATCGTAATTCTTGCCCGAGCTGAACGGCCGTTTGGTCAAGATGATGAGTTGCAGAAGCGGCTGCCACAGCCAGGGCGAGTAGTCGATCACCCGCCGGTCCGACAGAAACTCGTTGAGATATCGCCGCATCGACCAGTAATCCGTGGCATCCGGCGTGCCAAGATTGACCAACAGCACGCCCACACGGTCGGTGGCCACCGGCGGATGATCGCCCGGGGCATGCGCAAGCCTGCCTTCGCCGGGAAAATCCTTCTCGCGGGTTCTGTCCAACATCGGCCTCTCCATTGGCGTGCCGCGAGACAGGTAGACCCCCAAACCGTCAGGTCAACGCGGTGCATCGTCCCGGCCGGTCCGATCAACCGCCTGCCCTGTCGCCGGCCGGCCGCTCCGGCACACCCAGGGCATCGGCCAGCCGGGCGGTCGCCGAGCCCGGGCGCTTGGGCTCGGGCTGATCGGGCCCGGGGGCCCATCCGGTCAGCCATATGGTCTCGACGGTCGCCGGCAGACGCCCGTCGCCGCCGCGATGCGCCGCGGCATAGGCCGCCTCGGCGCGCGCAAAGATCCCGCGGCGGGAGGACCGGCGCAGCCGGTCGTTGAGGATATTGGTCTCACCCATCCGCTGCAGATCGCGCATCAGCGACAGCACGGTCTGATGGCGCAGCACGGTGCGGGTGGCATCGGCCACCGGCATCACCAGCCCGGCACGCTGGACCAGGCTGCCAAGCTCTCGGATCTCGGCCATCGGCGCCACCCGCGGCGACAGCCCTCCGGTCTCGGCGATCTCGGCCTGGGCCAGGGCGTCGCGCAGCTCCTGCAGGGTCTGCCCGCCAAAAAGCGCGGCGAGCAGCAGGCCATCGGGTTTGAGCGCCAGCCGCGCCTGGATGAGCGCGCCAAGCGGGTCGTTGCAGGCATGCAGCCACAGGCCAAGCACGATCAGATCGAACGCATCGCGCGCAAGCGGCAGCGTCGCTGCGGGCGCAATCAGCTCAACGCGTTCGACCGAGGGATGCGCGGCCAGCGCCGGGGTCCAGGGCCCGGGCTGATGGGTGATCAGCGCAACGCGCGTAAAGCGTCGGTTAACCTCGGTAAGCCTATCGCTAAGCTCGTCCGCTGCGAGGCGATGAAAGAGCGGATCGGAGGCCTGGGCCTGGCGGCGCGCATAAAGCGCCTCGTCAAAAAGCGCGGGCGGGGCGTGCGGCGCCCGTCCCGGGGCCAGATCCGGAGGTGTCGGGTCGGGCGCCATGTCGACAGGGCCCGTCTGGGACGGGGACCCGGTCCCAGCCAGGGGGTCAGTGTCGGCCGGGGGGTCCGCATCGGTCGGGGGATCCGTCGGGGGTCTGGTCACCTGAACGCCTCCTTGGAGGCCAACATCGGCGCTGTGCGCGGCGGGAGAAAGACCATGGCACTGACCGGGCTGGCAGAACGGCTTTTGGACACGGTCTATCCACCGAG
>JBCBKN010000371.1:0-4587 GCA_038521775.1 Pseudomonadota bacterium
ACGGATCGGCCTGAATGGCCAGGCGCAGCGCGGCCCGGTCGACCGCGCCGTCGGCAATGGCCTCGGGCGCCAATGCGCCGATTGCCGCGACCCCCGCGCCGCCGGCAGCATAGAGGCGATGGACCGCGGCATCCGCGTCCATCGCCTCTATGCTGCCGGCGGCGCGGGGGTCGCGGCAATCGGCGCATTGGCGCCCGAGGCCATTGCCGACGGCGCGGTCGACCGGGCCGCGCTGCGCCTGGCCATTCAGGCCGATCCGTCGCTGCTGACCCAAATCGAAGCCGTCATCCACCCCCTGGTTGCCCAGGACCGTGCGGCGTTTCTGGCCCAGGCCCGGGGGGATGGCGCGGCCCTGGCGGTGTGCGACATCCCGCTTCTTTTCGAGGCCGGCGGGGCCGAGGCGGTCGACAAGGTGCTGGTGGTCACCGCGCCGGCCGAGGTTCAGCGCGCGCGGGTTCTGGCCCGGCCCGGCATGACCGAGGCGATGTTCGAAAAAATCCTGGCCCGGCAAATGCCCGACGCTGAAAAACGCGCCCGGGCCGACTTTATCATCGACACCTCGCTGGGTATGGATGCGGCGCGCCAGGCGGTGCAGGGGGTGATCGATGTTGCGAGCAGGTTATGATTGAGAGACTAGATGCACATGAGTGCTTTCTGTTTAGCTATGCGATCCATGACTCATCGGGACGGATATGTTGTAATGAAACTACCTTTAGGATAAGAAGAATTAGAGAAACTCGACTGGTCGAGATTGGTTTTCGTTATGACATTGATTTTGGATCGCTTTCTGTGCATTCGGGACGCCATTATTTGTATTTAGACAAATTTGATGGTCGTTTTTGGGAAACTTGGTATTTTCAAGCTGAATTGAGTGGCGAGGGCCCATCAAGTTTGCTCAATGTTACAAAGGAATACGCTCTTTTCCATTACAGGGAGCATCACGACAAAATCTCAGGCATCAAGTAGGGTGCTCAGGACATTGCAAGGGATGGCCGATGCGTGAGATCGTTCTCGACACCGAGACCACCGGCCTCGACCCGCAAAGCGGCCACCGCATTGTCGAGATCGGCGCGATTGAGCTGATCAACCATCTGCCCAGCGGGCAGACCTTCCACGAATACATCAATCCCGAGCGTGACATGCCGGCCGACGCCTTTGCCGTGCATGGCATTGGCGAGGAGATGCTGCGTGGCAAGCCGGTTTTCGCCGCTCTGGCCGACCGGTTTCTGGATTTCGTCGGCAATGCAAAACTCGTCATTCACAACGCGAGCTTCGACATGGCCTTTCTGAATGCCGAGCTTGGCTGGGCCGGGCGCCGCCAGCTGCCCGACGCGCAGGCCGTCGACACGCTGGCCCTGGCGCGAAGCCGGTATCCCGGGGCCCAGAACTCGCTCGACGCGCTCTGCCGTCGGTTTGGCATCGACAATTCCGCGCGCACGAAACATGGCGCCCTGCTCGACAGCGAGCTGCTGGCCGAGGTCTATCTGGAACTGATCGGGGGCCGCCAGCCCGGGCTCGTTCTGGGCATAGCGGGCGGGCGCGCGGAGGGGCCTGCGCACGGGACCTGGACGCCGCCGCCGCGCCCGCGGCGCCTCGCATCGCGGCTGACCGAGGCCGAAGCGGCGGCCCATGCGGCGTTTGTCGCCGAACTCGGCCCCTCGACGCTCTGGCCCTAGCGGCCCTGTGCCCGGATGCTCCGGCGCCGGTCGATCGGGCGTCAGGTGATCAGCTGGCCGTCATCATTGCCCGCACCGTTGCTCGGCGCCGCTGCGGCCCGGCGCCGCTCGACCTCCTGCCGATAAAGGCTCACAAAGTCGATATTGTCGACATTCAGGGGCGGGAAGCCGCCATCGCGGGTCACGTCGCTGACGATGCGGCGCACGAAGGGAAAGATCAGCCGCGGGCATTCGATCAGCAGGAACGGATGCAGCTGCGCTTCGGGCACGTTCTGGACCATGAAGCGGCCGACATATTCCATCTCCAGCAGGAAGATCTTCTTGTCGGCCGAGCTTGCATCGACGCCAAGCTTCATCACGATGTCGTATTGCTCGTTCTCGCGCTTGTTCGCATCGATCCCGACATTGACCTTGATGTCCGGCTTGCCCTCGGCGGTGATGTTGTTCTGCGCCGCGACATTCTCAAACGAGAGGTCACGGACAAACTGCGCCAGGATCTGCAGCTTGGCTTGGGGTTGGGTGGGGGTGTCGGACATTCTGGTCTCCTGGGGATGAACCGTGGTTGCGCGCCGTCTAGCATCTTGCCGCGCGTGTCACAATTGCTTCGCCCCTCCCAGAATGCGGCCATGGCCGCGGTCGCTAGCTGGGCGGCTTGGTCCAGCCGCTGCCGGGCGCCCCCTGCCGCGGCGGTGTGTCTTCGTTTCGCGGGGCAATATCCTCATCCTCGATGATCTCGGCATCCATCGGCATGCCGGGATCCGGCGAGGTGCGAGGCGGATGCCCGGGCGGGTCGCCCATGGCCCCGGGCCTGCGCCGGCGCGTGGACAGCCGCGCGGCGATGGCCGGTCCGACGCGGGCCAGCAACAGGCTGCGAATCGGTGCGAACATGAGCGAAAGCCCCACGGCATCGGTGAAGAACCCGGGCGTGATGAGCAGGACGCCGGCGATCAGGATCAGCGCACCATGGGCGAGCGGTGCTGCCGGATCGCCGCCCGTCTCAAAGGCCGCGCCAAGCTCGGCCAAGGCGGCCTGGCCTTCGCGGCGCATCAGCCAGCTTCCCAGCGCCGCGGTCAGCAGAACGATGGCCAGGGTCGGCCAGAGCCCCAGCGCGCCGCCGACGGAGATAAAGAGCGCAATCTCCAGCATTGGGATGGCAATGAAGGGAATCAACAACCACATGCCGCTACCAATCGGATATGTCGGCCGGTCGCCGATGGACAGGCCGCTCCCCGCACCCTACATATGGCGGGAGAAATAGCGGCGCTACCCTTGCGGCGCGCCAGGCTTCGAGCCCATGCCGGATTCGGTCGATGCGCCGGGTCCGGATGACGAAACAGACCGCAGCGCGCTGAATTGCAGCGGCGCAAGGCAAGGAAAGGCCGATGAATTCCGAGATGTTACAGGTTCTCGTTCTGGCCGCCATCGCTCTGTTCCTGGTTCTGCGCTTGCGAAATGTGCTTGGCACGCGCGACGGGTTCGAAAAGCCAACCAGCACCGCCCCGTCGCAGCGTGAGCTTCCGCGCGGGTCCGACAGCACGAAGGCCGAGGATGAGGGTGCAGCGGATCTCGACATTCCCGAGGATGTGCAGCGCGACAGCCCCACCTACAAGGCCCTGCTGGAAATGCGCCTGGCCGAGCCCGATTTCTCGGTCTCTCAGTTCATGAGCGGTGCCAAGCAGGCCTATGAAATGGTCGTGGTCGGCTTTGAGAGCGGCGATCTGTCGGGGCTGGACGGGCTCTTGTCGGAGGATGTGATGGCCGGGTTCCGTGAGGCGCTTGCCGGGCGCGGCCAGACCGAAAACCGGGTCGAGGTGCAATTTGGCGGGGTGCGCGATGTGCGCCTGGTCGAGGCCAGCTTTGATCCGGCCGGTCGCCTGGGCGAGGTCACCTTGCGCTTCGTGGGCGAGCTGAGCTCGGTCACACGCTCGCCCGAAGGCCGGGTGGTGGAGGGCGATCCCGCTGCCATGCGCCGCCAGACCGATGAATTCACCTTCGAGCGGCGAATGGGCAGCGACGATCCCAACTGGACGCTCGTGTCGACCGGCGGCTGACGGCACCGCGCGTCGCGGGGCGGTGCAGTCGGCCTGCGGGGATGCGGGGATAGGATGCGCCGCCGTCGTCTCAGCAGTGAAGAGCGTGCGCTCTGGACGCAGGTTGCGCGAACCGCCAAACCCTTGCGTCCTGGTCGGGACGGGTCTGACGACAGAAACGACCGCCCGGCCGAGGCGGATGAACCTGCCGCAGCTGCGCCGTTCCCGACAGATCCGCCCCCGATCCCAAGCGTTCCCTTGCCCGCGCCCGCAACAGCCCCTGCCCCTGCGGCACCGCTCCGCAGCATGCCTGGCCCAGCGGCACGGCCCGCCTCTCCTCCCCCGGTCAGCGTGCATCGGGCGCCCGACCCGGTCTCGGCGCTGGGGCCTGCCACGCCGGGGCTTGACCGGCGCACGGCCGAGCGGCTGCGGCGCGGACGCATCGCGCCGGAGGCCCGCATCGATCTGCACGGCCACACGCAGGAGCGTGCGCATGCCGCCTGCCGCCAGTTCATCCTGGCCGAGCAGGCACGCGGCCGGCGTTGCGTCCTGGTGATCACCGGAAAGGGCAAGCGGGGCCCCGATGAATGGGGCCGCCCGGCACAGGGTCTTCTGCGCAATGCCGTGCCGCGATGGCTCAGTTTGCCGCCGCTCGCGGCACTGGTCGTCGGCGTCTACCCGGCCAGCCCGCGCCATGGCGGCGATGGGGCCTTCTATGTCTACCTGCGCAAAAACCGCCCAGGCCCATAGACGCCCGCCGGGCAGCCGGCGCGATCGCCGGGCCGCCCCGACCCGATCGGCCGCGCCTCACTCGATCAAACGAGAGGCGGGTGCAGCCGGGCCAAGGCGGGCCGCAGGGGCTCGATGCCCCTAAGGCACGC